>CANQMV010000022.1 GCA_947625085.1 uncultured Bacilli bacterium | reverse complement strand
ACTTATTCTATATTCTTATGACACTTTTCTTAATTTATAGTGTTATTATTTTATGACATTTTTTCATATTATCTACACCTAATGAAAAACATATTTCTAATACATTTAGATTAATTTTAAATTATAAAGTTCGGGTATTTAATTTTGGATTTAAAACGGGATATAAAAGTATGAATAAAAAAACAAAGAAATTAATAAATATAGAAGTACAGTATAAATAAAAACATCAAAAATACCCGAACTATTCCAATCAAACTAAATTTAACAGGAACACCTCGAATATATCAATAATAACTTAAAAAAGTCAAACCTTTAAAATTTAGGAAATTAACAACTTTCTTTTTTTAAATCGTATTTTTCTAAGAGACAATTTTTTAATTTTAATTTTTATTTTTCTTAATTTAACTAATTAACGACTTTTCTTAAATTTTATATTTGACACAAATTTACATTTAATTTATTAAAAAAACTAACTATTTTTTAATAGTTAGCATAAATTTTTTTATTTTCGAATTTTCTCTTTTTAATCTATAACGTTTAACAAAATATTTTTTAGGAATACTTTTTAAATTTTTGGAATTAGTAACATATAAATTACTATAATAACCAATGGTTGTTAAATTTTTATTATTTAAAGTTCCAAACAAATAATCTATTTTCATCTGATGTCCTAAAATAGCTTTAATAACTAAATAAATTTTTTGATTATCAATTACTAATTCTTCTTTTACTATTTTAAAGCCTATCTTTTTAATTGTTTTTCGAACAAGTGGAAAATCATTATTTGGAGAAACAACGATTGTTTTTACATTTTGCAGATTTTTTTTATTATCTAAAATTTTACTTATTAATATACCACCCATTCCGGAAATAACAACCGTTGAAATATCACTTGGTAAATCATTTATTCCATCTTTTAAAACAACTTTAATTTTCTTATCTAAATTATATTTAGAAATATTTAATTTAGCAGCTTCAAGCGGTTTAGGATTTATATCTGAAGCAGTTACTTCAACATTTTTTAAAGTTTTAGTTAAATAAATTGCTAAAAGAGCATGATCACACCCTACATCAATTATATGGGAGTTATCTGGTACAAATGAAGCTACTAACTCTAATCTTTTACTTAACTTCATCATTAATCAGTTAAAAAATCTTTTAATTTTCTTGACCGACTTGGATGTCTTAATTTTCTTAAGGCTTTAGCTTCAATTTGCCGAATTCGCTCTCTTGTAACATTAAAAATTTGTCCTACTTCTTCAAGAGTTCGACATTGTCCATCATCAAGACCAAAGCGAAGTCTTAAAACTTTTTCTTCTCTTTCTGTTAAAGTTAAAAGAACTCCCGATAATTCTTCTTTTAACATGCCAATTTCAGTAAATTCCTCTGGAGACATTGTTCTTTCATCTTTTATAAAATCGCCTAAATGTGAATCATCTTCTTCTCCAATTGGCGTTTCAAGACTTACAGGGTCTTGACTAATTTTATAAACTTCGCGAACTTTTTCAAGAGAAATTCCTAATTTTTTAGCTATTTCTTCATCAGTTGGCTCCCGATTTAATTCTTGAGTTAATTGTCTTTGAACTCTTGCAAGTTTATTGATTGTTTCTACCATGTGAACTGGAATTCTTATTGTTCTTGCTTGGTCAGCAATTGCTCTTGTTATTGCTTGACGAATCCACCAAGTTGCATAAGTTGAAAATTTATATCCTTTACTAGGGTCAAATTTATCAACCGCTTTCATAAGCCCAATGTTACCTTCTTGAATAAGGTCAAGAAATAACATACCTCGACCCACATATCTTTTAGCAATACTTACAACTAAACGTAAATTAGATTCTGCAAGCATGGTCTTAGCATGTTCATCTCCTTCATTAGCAAGTTGAGCATATTCAAACTCTTCATCACTTGTTAATAAGTTAATACGCCCAATTTCTTTTAAATACATCCTAACTGGGTCATTTATTTTGATATCTTTAGAGTTAGTTAAATCTTCAAGAATTTTATCTGGTGACTCAACAATTTCACTACCAACTTCACTATCTCCTTCATCATCTTCAGATTTAATTTCAATACTATTTTCTAAAAGTACATTATAAAGTTCATCTAATGAGTCAGCATCAATATCAAGTCCTTTTAATTCATTAGCTAATTGTTCATAGGTAATATAACCCTTTTCTTTACCATGTTTTACTAATAGTTCTTTTCTTTCTTCAAAAGTTTTAACTTCATTAATCATTATTTTCACTCCCTATTTTAAGTTTCATAATCTGATTACTTATTTTAGCTTGTTCAATTGGATCAACTTCATTCATTATTAATTTCTCTAATCTTTTGATTTGCAGAGCAACATTATAGTTTTTAATAACCATTAAATAATCTAAAATAACTTTTTCTGAAGGATTACTATCTAACTCAAAATCAAGTAAAGTTATTTCCTTAAAAGCCTCATTAATTATTCCATTATTTTCAATATAACTTTTAAAATCAGCAATATTAATATAACCATATTTATCATAAAAATAAGAAATTTCTCTAGATAAAATTCGATATTTTTCTTCTGGAAAATAAACACCACTATTTTCAACTAAAGTAATTACTTCTTTTTTTGTAAGCATATAATAAATTAATATTTGCATTGTTTTTTCATATTTATTTATTTTTTTAGGCTTTTTAGAAACCTCAAAATAAGTTTTTTCGCTCTTAACTTGATTAGATAATAATTCATTTAATTTTTTTTCGAGAGTATTGTACCACACATTTGTTTCATTAGCAAGATTTTTTAACATAATTTCCCGCTTGATATTATCATTTTCTAAACTTATCTCTTTTAAAACAGCATTAATATAATTAGATAAATCATCACTGTTATTAAAATCTACCCCTTGCCTTAATTTTTTTATTTTAAAATCATTATAACTAATTGCATTATTAATTAAGGAAATAAATTTATCTTTACCATATTTTAAAATATAATCATCTGGGTCAAGATTATCACTTAAGGGAATTACTTTTACATTAAGGTTAGCATCCATTAAAAGTTGTCCATTTTTTATAGTAGCTGTTTCTCCAGCCTTATCGCCATCTAAACATAAATAAACATTAGAACTTAATTTTTTAAGTAAAGCAATTTGCTCAGAAGTTAAAGACGTTCCCATTGTTGCAACACAATTTAAAACTCCAATTGTATGGGCTCTAATAACAGCCATAAATCCTTCCATCAAAATAACAAATTTAACTTTTCTAACTTCTTCTTTAGCTCTGTGATAATTAAATAAATTTTCTCCTTTTTTAAATATTAAAGTTTCCTTACTATTTAAATATTTATTTATATTTTCACCATTATAAATTCGGCCCGAAAAGCCATTTACTTCACCTTTTGGATTAAAAAGTGGAAAAATTATTCTTTTAATATAAGTATCATAATCATTTGTTGAAAGTCCTAATTCATTTAAAGTATTTGAATCGTAACCTTTTTTTAAAAGCATTTTAGTTAAAGTATCTCTTGAATTTAAAGCAAGCCCAATTTGAAATTCTTTAATCGTATCCATATCAAGTTTTCGGTTTTTTAAATAATCTCTTGCTTTAGCACCTTCTTCTGATAATAAATTATTTTGAAAGAATTTAGTTGCTATTTCATAAATATCATAAAATTTTTGATTTTTATTTTTTGATACTTGAAAATTACCTGTAACACTTATTCCAATTTCTTCTCCGATTGTCTTAACGGCATCTTGAAAAGAAATATTTTCGTATCTCATTAAAAAGTTAAAGACATTGCCAGCTTCTCCACAAACAAAACACTTATAAATCTGCTTTTCTCTAGAAACACTAAGTGAGGGGTTGTTATCATTATGAAATGGACAAAGTCCAAAATAATTTTTTCCTTTTTTTTCTAAGGGAATATATTTACCAATAAATTCAACAATATCAACATTTTCGCGAATTTTATTTAATAATTCTTGGTCCATATTATCCCTCCTTATAATATTTTAACAAAAATTATCTTGCTAAGCTAACTTTTATTTATTAAACTTATAAACTTTAACTTTAGCCTCTTCTATCTGATTTCCATAATTAAAATTTTGATAATTTTCATAATCTGGTTCATAAATTCTAATTTCACCATTATCATCTACTTCTTTAATTGATAAAGTTTTAAAACCAGCTTCTTTTTTTAAACTTTCTAACTCGCTTGTTAATTTTCTAATTGTATGAATTAAATCTGTTTCTTGAATCTTTAAATTTTTAAAAGTTTTATGTATCAATCTAAAGCCAGTTGGTTCAAGATGATACTTAATAATATTTAATTTTTTAACTAGTTTTAATAATTCATTTTGTTTTAAAATAATTTCTTCTAAATTTATCGTTAAATTTTCTATCCTATAAAAACGAATAGTTCCATTTTCAAAAATTACAATAAATTCATTGTCGTTTAATTTAATTGCATTGTTAATCAACATAAAATATTTCCTTTCTAAATTTTACATCGTTAATATAGTATAATATATGAAAATATTGAAGTCAATTATAAAAATAAATTTAAAACGAAATTAATTGTCAAAAGCAACCTAAAAAAGATATTTACAACAATTTAAAAAAATAGTATAATGTTAAAGTTAGTTCTTAAAACTTAGTAATGAAAGGAGGATTATTACTTAATGAAATTAGAGTCTAAAACTCGATTTATTATTTTAGGCGGATTAGGTGAAATAGGTAAAAATATGTATGCTCTTGAGCATGATTCCGAGATTATTATCATTGATGCTGGAATATCTTTTGCAGAACTTACAATGCTTGGAATAGATTATACTATACCTGATTATACTTATTTAAAAGAAAATGAAGACAAAATTAAAGCTTTATTTATAACTCATGGTCATGAAGACCATATTGGAGCAATTCCTATGTTACTTCAAAGTATTGATATTAAAAATATCTATGCTCCTAATCAGGCAGCCGAACTTATTCGATTAAAATTAATTGATAAAAATATTCGGTTTGATAATTTATTTACTTATAAAAGCGATGATGTTGTTAAATTTAAATATTTTACAGTTGATTTTTTTAGAACAACCCACTCAGTTCCTGATTCACATGGAATTAGAGTAAAAACTCCAAATGGAGTAATAGTTACAACTGGAGATTTTAAATTTGATTTTACTCCTATTGGTCCTATGGCTGATTTACATAAAATGGCAAGAATTGGTGAAGAAGGAGTTGATTTATTAATCAGCGATTCTACCAATGCCTTAAATGATGGAATTTCAAACAGTGAATCATCTGTTGACCGAGCCTTAAATGATATTTTTGATACTGAAACAAATAGTAGAATTATAATTGCAACTTTTGCCTCAAACATATATAGACTTAAACATATTGTTGAAACTTGCTATAAACATCAAAGAAAAATTTGTATATTCGGACGTAGTATGGAATCAAATATTGAAATTTCAATTAAAGGAGGATATATTAATCATAAAGAATTATTTATTTCTCCTGAAGAAGCTAATACTTTAAAGCCCAAAGAAATTTGTATTTTATGTACTGGTAGCCAAGGTGAACCTTTAGCAGCTTTATCAAGAATTGCTGATTTAGAACACAAACATATCAAATTACGACCAGATGATGTTGTCATTTTTTCCTCAAGTCCAATTCCTGGTAATGCCTCAAGTATTTCTAGAATAATTAATAAACTTTATTTACAAGGAGTTAAAGTTTTTACCAATACAACTATTTCTAATATTCATACTTCAGGTCATGCTAACAGAGAAGAATTAAAGTTAATGATAAGATTATTAATGCCCAAATATATGTTACCTTTTCACGGGGAATATCGAATGTTAAAAAGTCATGCTGATTTAGCTCTTATGTGTGGAATTCCTAAAGAAAATATTTTTATTCTTGATAATGGTGATTCTTTAATTCTTGATAAAGGAAAAATTAGCGTTGGCGATAAAATTAAAATGGATGAAATTTATATTGATGGTAACCGAGTTGGAGAAGTTGCAACCCAAGTTATTAGAGACCGAAAAATTATGGCTAGTGATGGTATATTAGTAATCGTTTCAAATATTGATATGAAAAATAAAAAATTACTTTCAAAGCCAAACATTATAACAAGAGGATTCATCCAAGTTAATGAAAATGAAGAATTAATAAAAATGCTAGAAATTAAAGCTAGTTTATTAATTACAAATAAATTAAAAGAAAATATGATTAATTTTCAAGACATTAAAAGTTTTATTCAAACTAATATTAGTAGTTATATTATGGAACTAACAGGAAGAAAACCGATTGTCTTACCAATTATTCTAGATATTAAAAGACTTAATCAAACTGATAATCAGTCAAATTAAGTCTTTTTTTAATCGTCATATTTTAATTCGGGATGGTCAAATTTTTGTCTTGTTTTCATCCTAAAACATTTTGCACAGGCAACTGTATAACTAACCTCGCCCACTCCATCAATTGCAACACTTTCTCCTTCCGTTACAACTTTAGAATCAATGAGTCTCACATTAAACATTGCTTTTTTACCACATTCACAAATAGTTTTTATCTCCGTTAATTCATGAGCAATATCTAAAAGTCTTCTGCTTCCTGGAAAACTATTTCCTTTAAAATCAGTTCGAAGTCCATAACACATAACCGGAATATCTAAATCAATTACAATATCCATTAATTGATTAACTTGTCTTGTGGTTAAAAACTGCGCTTCATCAACCAAAATTAAATCAACATGTCCATATTCAGTAACAATTAAATCAAAGATATTTTCATCTTTTTTGATTAAATAATCAACTTTTTTAGTCGCACCTATTCTAGAAACTATTTTATCTGAACCTTTCGTATCAGTTGCTGGTTTCATGATAACTGCTCGCATACCCTTTTCTTTATAATTATATTCACATTGTAAAATTCTCGTTGTCTTACCAGAATTCATTGCTCCATAGAAAAAATATAACTTAGCCATCTTTATTCACCAATTTAAGAATAGCAAAAGTTATATTTTAAAACAATCATTTTTACATAATTTGACTTTTTTTAGGTCTTGTTAATATAGCAACTAACAAAGAGAAAAGTCCAAGTCCAAAAGTTCCAAGTCCAATATACATTTCATATTTTTTTAAAAAATTAGTTTTTTTAGGTTTTGCATCATCTGATGTATTAGTATCATCAACTTCTATATCTTTAGAATTTTTAATTTTAAAAGTATAAGTTTCTGTTTTTTCTTCTTCTCGAGCAACAATTCTTACAACACTACCATTAGTTAAATTTTCATTATCAAGAATTTCTGAAGTTGCTGTTTCTTTACTTAAAGTAATATTAAAATTCAAACTATCTAAGTCAGTTTCGATTTCATAATTAAAAGTTGTCGAATCAAAGTCAAAATCAATACCTTCAATTTCAATATTAGCAACAATTGGAACAAGTGGTTTTCTAGTAATATTTAATCGATATTCTCTTTTAGTTCCATCTTCGGCTTCAACATTTATTAAAACATAATTAGCTCCATCTTGAAGAGTTACTTCTTTATCATAGGTAACTTTAGCCTTATCATGATTAGCAACTGCTTCTAGATTAAGTTTTGAAATTTCATTTTCAACTTCTAAATTATATTCTGTTGTTCCACTTAAAAATTTAAAATCAATTTCTTTAATCTTTAAAGATTTTAAAGTTGCGTCATTACTTTTATAATCTTTTTTTATTACATTAATAGTATAGGTTCTAACTTCTTCATTTTCAGCTTTAACTTTAATTTCAAAAGTTGTTTTTTCACCATTTAAAACAACAGCATTATTACCAGTTCTCTCTCCATACCCATCAACTAGTGTTGCTTTCATATCTTTTGGAGTTGCTAAAACTTCAACACTTTTAACACTATTTTCTACTGATACATCATATTGATTACTATCGGTTAAAGTAATTTTTTGACCTCCAACAGTTAAACTAGATAAAAGATTATCATTACTTCTACTATCACCTCTTGTAATATTTAAAACATAAGTTCTCGTTTTAGTAGCATCCGCGATACTAGTTAACGTAAAGGAAAAAGTATTTAAACCTGATTTTAAAGCAACTTCCCCAGTTGAACCTTTACCACGATATAGTGTTGCTTCAAATTCATACCCTAAAGTAATTTTTTCTTTTTCACTTGGATAGGTTAATTCATAGGTCGTCTTTTCAGTACTAAATCCTTCTATTTTAACTCCATCTATAGTTATATTTTTTAAATATACTTCATCGGCTTTAACATTAAGAAAAACCAACCCAAAAAAAACAACTAACAATAAATTTTTGATAATTTTCATAACATCCCTCTATTCTTTATCTATAATAATAGTAACATAAAAAAAAATAAAAATCTACCTTAAATAAAAAAAACATGTAATTAATTTACATGCTCTTCTTCATTTGGTAAAATCATAACTAAACTTTTATTAGTTAAATCTAATTCTTTAATAAATTTATTTAACTTTTTAATATTTAATTCTTTTATCATATCTATTCTATTAGTATATACTTTATCATATAAAATAAGGTCGCTATAAATATTATCAACCGTTGCTTCAACATTATCAATCATTCTAATTTCACTTGCAATCCAAACTTTTTTAATTCGTTCAAGTTCGCTATTTTTTATTTTAATTTTTTGTAAAGTATTATTAATTTCATCGATAAATAAATCAGCTTTATCACTTTCAGCAGTAATATCTAAAGTTAAATAATTAGCATAGTTATTTTTTTCAACATAAAAACCGGTTGTTAATTCTTCTGTTGTAACTTTTTCTTTAAAATCAGAAGTTCCTCCAAATAAACTAGACATTATAACTCCCATATACATATTTAATTCAATTTCTTTAAAATCTTTGAATTTATCTTTATTTATTTTAATGCTATACCGAATTTTAGGAAGTTTAACATTCATATATAATTCTTGAAATTCTTCTCTTACTTCATTTGGTTCTTGATATTCCGCTCTTTTAATTTTCCCTTTAGCTTTAATAGAATTTAATTTTTCATGATTTTTTAGTAATGTTTCCATTTTCTCTGGTTGAACAGCACCTCCAATTACTAAAAACATATTACTGGGATTATAAAAGGTATTATAGGCATTATATAAATCTTCTTTTGTAATTTTTTCAATTTCGAAAACGCTTCCTGCAATCTTTTCTCTAATAGGTAAAACTGAAAATAAATTTTTTCGCATATTATCATCAAGAGCCCATTCGGGGTCATCTTCATACATTAATATTTCTTCTTTTATTATTCCTTTTTCCTTGGAAACATTTTCTGAAGTAAAATAAGGTTCAAAAACAAAGTTTAATAAATAATCAATATTTTCTTCTAAATTATTTATGCCCCAAATATAGTATCTAGTATTATCAAAAGTAGTTGAAGCATTTGTATTAACACCACTCTTAGCAAAAAAAGTAAATGGGTCTTCTCCATTTTCTTGTTCAAACATTTTATGTTCAAGGAAATGAGCAGTTCCATAAGGAGTTGTTATTTTTTTATTATTAGAATCTTTAAAAGCAACATCAAAAGACCCATATTTAGTTCCTAAAATAGCATAATAATTTTTTTGATTTTTAAAAGGAACTATATAAACTTTTAACCCACATTTCAAAGAAAAGAAATACATATCTTGGTCTAAATTATTAAAATTAATCTTTTCCATTGTTATCCCCCTTTAATAAATAAACTGTATCTAAAACTACTTTCTTACTAACTTTTTTAATATCATCAAGTGAAACTTTTTTAATCATTTCTTTTCTTAATTCATAATCATCTAAATTAAGTAAATCACTAGCTATGTAATTTTCAACAATACTATCTAAATTTTCATAAGTTTCATCTAAAATACTTAAATATTCTATTTTTACTTGTTCAAGTTCTAATTCTGTTACTGTCTTAGGCATATTTTTAATAATTTGTTTGATTGATTTTAAAACTGGATTAAAATTTTCATAACTAATTCCTGATTGGATTAATAAGATATTATCTGCTTTTGAAACAGACGAATTTATATAATAAGCAAGGGAATTTTTTTCTCTTATTTCTTGCATAAATTTGGAATTAAAGCCTCCACCTAAAATCATATTATATAAATTAATAACATATTTTCTTTCAAAATCATCTAAATTTATAAGTTTACAACCAATTGCTAATTTTGATTGAGAAAACTTTTCCGTTTCAATTATTTTTTTCTCTTTTTTAGAAATTTCTTCGTGTTTTATATAAATATCTTTTTTAGCCTTTTTTAAAGTTTTAAAATTTAATTTTTCTTTAATTAAATTAATCATTTCTTCTTCAAGAAAATCCCCAATTACATAAATATCAACACTACTTTTAGTTAGAAAATCTTTATAATATGTATATAAATTTTTAGGAGTTATTTTTTCTAAATCTTCTAAATACCCAAAACTATGATAAGAAAATGGTTTTTCTTTATCCATAGTTTCTAACATTCTAACATTAGCATACATTTTAGGATTTTCTTTAAATGTTTCTATTTCGGCTTTGATATCATTTTTTATCATTCGAAATAAATTATTATCAAATTCTTCATTTTTAGCATTTGGCTTAAAAATTATTTCATGTAAAAGGTCTATACTTTCATTAAGCATTTTATCTTCTGTGTATTTGGGATTTAAAAGTGACATATTAAATCTTGTAATTAAGTAATTACCAATTCGTGAATTATATGCAGATATATATAATGAATATAATTCTTGAGTCTTAAGAGCAAGTTCTTTTCTAGTTTTATATTTTTTCGTTGTTAATACTAGGTAGTCAGTTAAAAAATTTCTTTTTGTTATATCTTCTTTTTTTATTTCGTCTTTTAATAAAATTTTTATATTAATCGATCTAAATTTTTTAGTTTTTATTAAATGCAATTTTGCATATTTTAAATCAACACATGTATATTTCATATCTACCACCCTTACTATTATGTGAAATTTCGAAAAATATATTTATTATTTTCTCTAATGCAAAAAGTAATTGATAATTAATCAATTACTTTTATCTTGACAATAACCTTCCCCAACTTTTTTCCCTTGAACATATTCCTGGTCCATAAGTGTGCAAGAAGATTTTGTCATCGCATCTTTTAAATAGCCACCCAAAGCATTAACAATTCCGATTACAATAACGGAAATTAAAGCTATAATTAACACATATTCAACTAACGCTTGCCCTCTGTTATTGTTCATAATCTTCCACCTACCCTAACTACATAAATTACAAATAAATTGTAACTTATTAAAAGAAATTAGTCAAGATGATTTACGAACTTTAATCAAACCTTCAGCAACTTCTTCTAAAGCCTTACCAATATTTTTTTCAGATTTATACTTTTTAGCAGGCATTTGTAAATAATTCGTACTTTGAATTTGTCTACTTCTTTTAGCAGCAATATGTACTAACTCATATTTTGATGAAACTATATTTAAAAGTTTATCAATTGATGGATATATCACACATTTCACTCTCCCTCTATTATTAGAATAATCTTTTCTTAAAAATTATGCAAGATAATTGGAAAAATTTTACATATTCTTGACAAAGGCTTTGAGAATAAAAAAAATATGTTAAATTTTAATTTTTAACATATCCAATATATGGTAAATTACGATATTTTTCGTTGTAATCAAGACCATACCCAACTACAAACAAATCATCAATTGAAAAACCAACATAATCAGCTTCAAATGGAACTACTCGTCTAGCCTTTTTATCTAATAATACACAAGTTTTAACAGCTTTTGGATTTAACTCTTTAACATATTTAACTAAATAATCAAAAGTTCTTCCAGTATCAACAATATCTTCAACTAAAATTAGATTTTTTCCTTCAACATGTTCTTTTTTTAAAGGTATCTTTAAGGTAATATTCCCAGTTGAATTTTCACCTTCATAACTTGATACGCGAACGCAATCAAGTTCACAAATACCATCATATTTTTTCATTAAATCAACTGTAAAAAAGATAGCTCCCTTTAATACTGAACAAAAAACAACTTCTTCGCCTTCAAAATCTTTTTTGATTTGCGAAGCTATTTCTTGAATTCTTTTATCAAGTTCAAGTTCACTAATCATAACTTCTATTTTTTCCATAACTACTCCCTAAAAACAAATTAATTATAACATCAATAATTTTTAATGTAAACTAATTTTTGACATTTCCAAACACTTTTCTTTAAACTCCGTAATTTCTTTTGAAATCATACTAATATCGTTATTATTAAATAAAGATAAACTCTTTTCATAATTTTCTAATTCTCGTAAGATTTTTTTTAAATTAGTTAAAATATATTCTCTATCTGATAAAATATAGTAATTAAATTCACGATTTAAATTTATTATTTCTTTTTCTAATTCTTGTAAAATTTGTAGTTTTTTAGTTTCTAAAGTTTTATTTTTAATAAAAAACATAAAAGGAGTTGTAAGAGTCATAATTTTTATTAATTCTAATAATTTTTTTTTGGAATAAGAATCATTATAAATTTGAAAATAAGCATGATTATTAAAGATATCAATACAAAAAATAGCTAAATAAAAGGCTAAAAAAAGTACTATTTTAATTAATAATTTTTGTAGTTTAAGAAATTCAATTTCTTTTCTTTTATCTTCTTTTAAATTTTCTAATTTAATAATTTTAGAGTTACAATTTTTAAGTTCTGTTAATTTAGATTCGCCAATTTCTAATATTTTATTTATTTCTTCAGATGTTTCTTCAAATGTTTTCATACTATCTCCTTCAAATATTTCTATATTATATCACAAATTAAAAAGAAAAGAATAGTTTTTTCTATTCTTATCTAAAGTTACAACATGAACCTTGATTAATATTACTTACTACGTTTTCTTCACAGCAAGAATATTCTGGTCTATATGTATGTTTGTAAATATGATGATTAATTATTCTAGTTCTAATTGGACAAACATGTGGTACTTCATGCATAATTGTTCGATGAACGCATCTTTCTTGCATTGGTTCAACAAGGGGACGATTTGGGTCAGCAACTACTGGACCAATTCCCATATTCATATTATCTTGAAAATCGTTGTTATTAACATCAATATCAATATTATTTGTCATATCATTTGCAAAAAAGTTATTGTTTATATCATTATCTCTATCATAACATCTTTCTTGAAACATAATTATCCTCCTATCTACTTTTATCGTATGAGGGTTTATAAAAAATGGAAAGTATATTTACCTATTTATAAAATATAATTTAAGGGAGGAAATTATGAAAATAATTGTTTATGCAATTGCTAAAAATGAAAGTAAATTTGTAAGTCGTTGGTATAATTCAATGAAAGAAGCTGATGAAATTTATGTTCTTGATACGGGTTCAACTGATGATACTAAAGAACAACTTGAAAAATTAGGAGTTAAAGTAACTAGAAAAGTCATTGAACCATTTCGGTTTGATGTTGCTAGGAATTTATCTTTAGACCTTATTCCAATTGACGCTGATTTATGTGTTTGTACGGATTTAGATGAAGTTTTTGAAAGTGGTTGGCGAAAATTACTTGAAGATAATTATCATGGAGAAACTAGAGTTAATTATAATTATAATTGGCATATTTCGGAAACTGGTAAACCGGATGTTTCTTTTTATCTTGATAAAATTCATACTAGAAATGACTATAAATGGACTCATCCTGTTCATGAGGTTTTAGAAAATATTAATCATAATGAAACGAGAACAACGATTTCTTCTATCGTACTTAATCATTATCCGGATAGAGAAAAAAGTCGCGCTAATTATTTACCTCTTTTGGAATTATCGGTTAAGGAAGACCCTGAGGATGATAGAAATATGCATTATTTAGGACGAGAGTATATGTATTATGGAATGTATCAAGAAGCAATTGATACTTTAATTAAACATTTAAGTTTAAAAAGAGCAACTTGGCATGATGAAAGATGTGCATCAATGCGGTTTATTGGGCGATGTTATAAAAATTTAAATCGGGTTGAGGAAGCCGTTATGTGGTATGAAAAAGCAATCAAAGAAGCTCCTTATTTAAGAGATTCTTACGTTGAACTTGCAATTCTTTATTATGAAAAAGAAGACTATGAAAAAGTCTATACTTATTTAAAGCAAGCTTTAAAAATCAAAACTCATGAAAAAACTTATATTAATGAACTATTTTCTTGGAATGAAACGATTTATGATTTATTATCAATTGCTTGTTATTATCTAAATTATCTACCAGAATCTCTTTATTATATTGATGAAGCCTTAAAAATTAATCCCGATAATGACCGAATTAAAAATAATAAAGTTTTAATTGATAAAGTGCTAAATAAAACAAGTTAGGGTCAGTAACTTGTTTTAAGTTTAATTACCATATATACTAATTGCATTTGTATAGGTATTTTTATTTTCTAAATTTAAAGTGTTATATAAATTTGTT
>CANQMV010000021.1 GCA_947625085.1 uncultured Bacilli bacterium | reverse complement strand
CATATTTTATCACCATCTATAATATGACTTTTTCCTTTAAATCTTATTCACTGACTTTTTTATGAATTGTCTACAATTTCACAGAAAATACATTTTATTACTTGTCAAAATATGATATGATATATAATATAATTTAGTAAGGAGAATTAGGATGAAGGATAAAGTAAATAATTTAGTTATTAATATCAAAAAGCGACTAGCTAAATATTTTAATTTTTTAAATAAAGAAAATAAATTTAATTTAATGGAAGTTATTGCAGTTGCTATAATTACTGCTATTTTTGGAATGTTTGTTGGAGGCATTCTAATGTATAAAAAAGGGACTTTAAATACTAATATTAAAAAAGAATTAAATGAATTTGTAAATACTTATACAGAGATTTTAAATGAATTTTATCAAGATGTTTCAAGTGATGGATTACTTGAAGCGGGAATTAATGGGATGGTAAATTATTTAGGAGACCCTTATTCAGTATATATGGACCAAGATGCCAGTGAAGAATTTAATGAACAAGTAAACGGTGAATATGTTGGAATTGGAATTGAAATTATTCAATATGAAGACATGCGTATTGAAGTTCAAAATGCTTATTTAGATGGACCTGCTTATAAAGCTGGAATTAGAAATGGTGATATCATTACAAAAATAAATGGAGAAGATATTCAAAAAAAGAGTTTAACTGAAGTTTCTGCGTTAGTTAAGGGCAAGGAAGGAACGAAACTTGAAGTTACTGTTACTAGAAATGACGAAGAAAAAACTTTCAAAATAACAAGAGCAAGTATTGATATCACTTCGGTTACCAGTCAAGTAATCGAATATAATGAGGCGAAAATTGGATATATAACAATTGATATTTTTGCAGCTAATACTGATTCTCAATTTGAAAAAGAATTAAAAAAATTAGATAATGAAGATATTGATTTCTTAATCCTTGATGTTCGTAGTAATAGTGGTGGTTATTTATCAAGTGTTACCAATATATTATCTATGATACTTGATAAAGATACATTGATTTATCAATTAAAAACGAAAGATAAAATTGAAAAAATATATGATAAAACAGCTGAAAAAAGAGATTATAAAATAGCCGTTTTGGTTAATGGTGGGTCTGCATCAGCTAGTGAAGTATTAACCGCTGCTTTAAAAGAAAATAAACAAGCTTTAATCGTTGGAACAACTACTTATGGAAAAAGTAAAGTTCAAAAAACTCAAGAATTATCAAATGGCTCAACAATAAAATATACTTTTCAAGAATGGTTAACCCCAAGTGGTTCAAGTATTGATAGCCAAGGTATAAAACCAGATGTTGAAATAAAATATGAAGCAAGCAATACCGAAAAACCATATGATTCTCAGTTACAAAAAGCACTTGATTTATTAACAGAAAAAACTAATTTGGAGGAATAAATATGTTAAAAAGAAATTTAATTAATGTTTCAATTACTATTTTTATAGGACTAATAATTTACTACTTTATGTTGCCGCCTATTAATCTTACTGCTCCTATTTTCTATACTTATATTATTATATTACTAAGTATTTACTTTGTTGTTTCTTGTCTTACCCTAACTCCTGTTACTTTATTTACAAGAAATCCTAATTTTAATTTTAAATTCAGTAAATCCTTATATGTTATCTTTATAATAATAGGTTTAGTTTTATTAATAAATTTAGTTTGTTCACCTCTTTTTAATGCTAATAGTTATGCAAATCGAATTATTGTTGATGAAACTAAAGAATTTCAAAATGATGTTTCCCCAGTTGATTTTAAAGCTATTCCTCTTTTAGACAAAGAAAGTAGTCAAAAACTTGGGGATAGAACAATGGGAGTAATGCCCGATTTAGTTAGTCAATTTTTAGTGTCAGATTTATATACTCAAATAAACTATAACAATGATATTTTAAGAGTAACTCCTTTAGAATATGCGGATATCATAAAATATTTTACTAATCGCCATGAAGGAATAAAAGCATATATTACTGTAAATTCCGTAAATGGAGAAGCTAAATTAGTCAGACTAGAAAAAGGTATGAAATATATGCCATCTTCATTATTTTTTGAAAATTTAGACCGTAAATTAAGACTTTCTTATCCTACTAAAATTTTTGGTGATAAGAGTTTTGAAATTGATAATGAAGGAAATCCTTATTGGATAATTGAAACTCTATCTTATAAAGGAATTGGTCTTCGAAGAGAAGTATCAGGAGTAGTAGTTTTAGACCCAATAACTGGAAATAGCAAATATTATTCAATTGGTGATGTTCCAACTTGGATTGACCATGTCTACGATGCGTCTTTAATAATTGAACAATTTGATAATTGGGGCGAATATAAAAATGGCTTTTTAAATTCAATCTTTGGTCAAAAAGGCGTAGTTAATACTACTGATGGATATAATTATTTAGCAATGAATGATGATATTTTCCTTTATACAGGAGTAACTTCGGTATCAAGTGATGAATCAAATTTAGGTTTTATTCTAACTAATATGCGAACTAAAGAAACGAAATTTTATAGTATTGCTGGGGCAGAAGAATTTTCGGCTATGGCTAGTGCCGAAGGAGTTGTTCAAGATAAAAAATATCGGTCAACCTTTCCACTTTTAATAAATTTAAACAATAAACCAACTTACTTAATGTCATTAAAAGATAATGCTGGACTTGTTAAAATGTATGCTTTTGTTGATGTTTCTGATTATCAAAAAGTTGTAACTTGTGATTCTTCTCTTGGAATTGAAGAAGCTGCAAGAAGATATTTAAATGAAAACACCAGTACAGGAGATATTTTAAATGATACTATTCAAATTAAAGAAATAAAAACAGCTGTTATTGAAGGAACTACTTATTATTTTCTTACAGATACTAACAATAATAAATATCAAGCAAGTATTAAAGTAGCTCAAAATTTATTACCATTTTTAAATATAAATGATACGATTACTATTAATTACTATGAATCATCAGAAATTAAAGTAATAACAACAATTTTAGACAATTAGGAGGAATTATGCCATCAAGTATAACACATGCTTATATTGTTAAAGATGTCTATGAAAGATTAGATAAAAATATAAAGTTAAAAGTTTCAAATGATTATTTAGAATCTTTAAAAACTTATGCTCAAGGTTTTGATATTTTATATTTTTACAAAATTCTAAATCCTTTTCAAGGTAAAGAAATAAGAGAATTTGGAAGTTTTGTCCATAATGAAAAAGTAGTAGATTATTTAGTTAATGTTACTAAGAAAGTTAAACTAAGTAAAAATATTGAAGAATTTGCATTTTTAATAGGATTGATTACTCATTTTGTAGCTGATTTTACTATGCATCCTTTCATTAATTATCAAGCTAATTTATTAGTAAAAAAGCATTTTAATCTTCATGATTCACATTTTGTAATGGAAACTTATCTTGATAATTATATGATTAAAAACCGAGAAAAAGGTTTATATACCAAATTTAAAATTTATGATTTTTGTTTTAATTTAAATAATCAAACTATTATGGAACTTTTAAATAATTCTTTTAAAGAAGTTTATAATAAAGAAAATATAGGTAATTATTATTTTGAAGCTTTAAAAGATATGAAAAACTTTTTTAAATATTTAAGATATGATACTACAAGATTAAAATGGTATTTTTATCAAATTAGTAATTTAATTAGTAAATTTGTTTTTCGAGATGTTAGATATTTATCATATAACTTTCCACTTCAAAATGATGAATTTTACTTAAATTTAAATCATAAGAAATGGTATAATCTTAACAATATGAAAATTGAAAGTGACGAAAGTTTTCTTGACTTATATGAAAAAGTAATTACTAAGTCTAAGTTAATAATTAAGGAAGTTTTTGATTATGTTTTTCTAGCAAAAGATTTGGATTTGAATTTATTTTATCAAACTAATTTTAAATAAAAATTTGCCTATACAAAATTAGATATGTTTCATACAGTAATAAGAGGTATTAAATATGTCTAATTTTATTTTTCAATTAAATCCAATTATTCAAGCCTTAATTGCAACTATTTTTACATGGGGAGTAACGGCTTTAGGAGCATCTTTAGTTTTTATGTTTAAAAAAATGCATAAAAATATCTTAGATGGAATGTTAGGAATTGCAGCGGGAGTTATGATTGCGGCTTCTTTTTGGTCACTTTTATCACCTGCTATATCTATGGCCGAGACTTTAAAAATGAATACGATGTTAGTTGTTGCAAGTGGTTTTTTAGCTGGAGGCTTATTATTATTTATTGGTGATAAAGTTACTTCGAAAATAAATAAAAATTCTTCCTTCGAAAGAAGAAAGCGAATTATTATGCTAATTAGTTCTATAACTTTGCACAATATTCCGGAAGGCCTTGCTGTTGGGGTTGCTTTTGGTTCAACTTTATATGGATTAGATGGAGCAAATTTAATGTCAGCTTGGACTTTAGCACTTGGAATTGGAATTCAAAATTTTCCTGAGGGCCTTGCAGTAAGTGCTCCTTTAAGGCGAGAAGGAGTTTCGCGGAAAAAATCATTTTTAATAGGACAATTAAGTGGTATTGTTGAACCCATTGCTGGAGTTTTAGGTGCTATTTTAGTTTTAAGTATGCGAACTATGCTACCATTTTTATTAGCATTTGCAGCAGGTGCTATGATTTATGTAGTAACCGAAGAATTAATTCCTGAAAGTCAAACAAATGAAAGTAAAGATTTAATGGCAATGTGTTCTTTAATCGGATTTACGATTATGATGGTTTTAGATGTTTTATTAGGATAAAAAAATAAGATTTTAAATCTTATGAAAATTATTAATTATAAAACTAACTATTAAAAGAATAATTATTATTTTGTAATGTTTTAAAAGAAAATTCCAAAAGTATGATAAATAATTTTCTTTTTTTATTATATCTAAAAAAATTAATAGATAAGTTATTAAAAAAGTTAAAAAAATAGGAATACCTAAAATATTAAAATAAAAACTTTTGGCAAAATCTAATTTAAAAATTGCTAAAATGGAGCGAGTAAGTCCACAAGCAGGACATGCTATATGAAAATATTTTTTGATTAAGCAAGGGAATTTAACCCCCAAAATAATTGGTAAAAAGAAAAATAATAGCAAAAGAAAAAAGATTATTAATCTTTTATTCTCTTTAGTCACTTAATTTTCTTCCACTTGCATCTTTATCAATATTTCCACAAAGAATTAAGATTCCTTCAATAAGTCCCCATATTGCAGAAACTGGTGATAAGAAAAAGCAAGAAAGAACAGTAATTAATAATTGAGCAACAGCTTTTCCTGTATAACCAAGATAAAAATTATGAACTCCAAAAGTACCTAATAAAATTCCTAAAAGTCCAGCTGCCATTTTACTTTTAGCATTTGGATTAGAATTTCCTTTTTTTGGGGAATCAGCATTTTCATTTAGCATTTTTCCACAGTTCAAGCAAATATCAGCACCCTCTTTAATTTCGGTACCGCAATTAGGACAAAATTTTGCCATATACTTCACTCCTTTAAACAACAAAATTATAGCATACCTATTTTCTGAATGCAATTATTTTTTTTAATTTTTAGGATTTTTAGAAAAAACACTTTAAAAATTTCAATTTCTAAAGTGTCATCTTTAATTTTTTTTATTTTTCATCAGTAAGCTCTAATGATTGATTATATTTTAATATTTTAGCATAATAATCTTTACCATTTCCATTGAAGATACCTCTTTTTGAATTAGTATAACCAACTACAACATAATTTTTGGTATTATTTATTTTATCTGCTACTGAAGGTATACCTATTACTATATCATCTAAAGAATCATTGTTACTACCACCATAAACACTACTATTTTTAATATTTCCTTCATAATCAAATTCAACAAGCATTCCTTCTGATAAATCTTTTTTATAATTTAAACCTTTAATCTTAATATCACTAGATTTAGTATAACCAACTGCAACAATCTTATCATCAAGTAATAATAAAGCATTAAATCGGTCTTCAGAATTTCCTTTAATATCATAAATATCTAATAATTCACCATTTAAATCATAAACAAATATACAAGCATCATAACTAAAGTTTATATTACCTTCTTCATCTTTATCTTCAGAAACATTATGCGAACCAGCAATATATATCTTACCATCTTTTTCTTCTATATCATAAAATCCATATGTATCCGTATATTCATAATTTTTAAGCCATAATCTATTGCCATCTAAATCAAACTTAACTAGCATTCCATAATTTCTAGCATCTTTTCCACAAGCAATATAACCATCTTCAACTTTTATAACATCTTGAAAAATTCCGGACTTATTACCACCAAAATTATTTTTCCAAATTATATTACCATCTAAATCATATTTAACAATAATTCCCCCACCTTGGGTATGATTACCAATTTCCATATTTTCATAAATACTTTGCCCAACAGCAAGAAAACCATCATCAAGCACGATTATACTTTTAAATTCAGTATCTCCTAAAACTTGATAATTTTTACTCCAAAGAAAATTACCATCTAAATCATATTTAGCAATTAAGCCATCTCTAGTATTTAAACTTAATTGTTCTTTTTCATATACATAACTTCCAACAGCAATTATTCCATCTTTTACAACTTTAGCATCGTAAAAAACCGAATCATAATCTGTTTTAAAAGTTTTTTCAAAAACAACATTTAATTCATTATCATATTTTACTAATTTGGCTTGTTCAGCATAAACTCGATTTATTTTATCAGTTTGAATTCCATCTTGATATTCAAAAATAAATGGTTCATTATAACGACTATGTTTAAAATTACTAGAACCTGCGGCAATATAATACTCATCATTAACATTTTCAACAGAATATAAAGTATCAATAAACATAACTTTATTATCTTGCCCAAATTTCATTAATAACATAAGTATTACTTCAATTAAAATAATGGTTAAACAAACTATCATAATTACTTTAGCCCGACGTTTTAAAGTAACATAGTCATGAACAGCTTTAGTTTTTTCTTTTTCGCTTTTTTTAACTTTTTTAGTTTCTTTTTTTTGCGTCTTTTCGACTTTTTTTTCTTCTTTTTTATTTTTTTTAACACTACTCACATTATCACCATTTATAATAATAGCATTTTTTTATAATTAATACAATATTAGAAATCTCGAATATTTTATTCATCATTATATATGTTTTATAACAAAATATTTTTTCTTACCTTTTCTAATAACTGTATATTTATTATATAAAGCACTTTCTTTTTTTACTATATAATCTAAATCATTAATTTTATCCCCATTAATTGATATTGAATTATTATTTATAAATTCCCGAGCTTCTCTTTTACTACTTACAATTGAAGCATCTACAAGTAAATCAACTAAATTATAATCAGTATCTATTTCATAACTATCCATTGATTTAGCTGCATCAGTAAGTTCTTCTAAAGATAATTCTTTTATATTACCTTTAAATAAGGAATCACTTATATGAAGAGCCTTTTCATATTCTTCGTGGCCATGTAAAAAGGTAATAATTTCTTCAGCAAGACGTTTTTGAGCAAGTCTTAAATGTGGTTCATTTAAATTAACTTCTTGATATTTTTCAATTTCTTCTTTAGACATAAAAGTATAAATTTTTAAATAATCTATTACCATACTATCTTCAACATTTATAAGAAATTGATATAATTCATAAGATGATGTTTTTTCTTTATCAAGCCATAAAGCATTACCTTCACTTTTACCAAATTTTACACCATGACTATCAACAACAAGTGGCATTGTAAAAGCATAAACCGTATCACCAGTTGCTTTTTTTATTAAATCAACCCCAGCTGTTATATTTCCCCATTGGTCACTTCCAGCAACTTGCAATGTACATCCTTTAGTATTATGTAAATGAAGAAAATCTAATGCTTGCAAAATCATATAAGAAAATTCGGTATAAGAAATTCCACTTTCAAGTCGTCTTCTAATAATATCTTTATCTAACATATAATTAATAGTAAAATATTTACCATAGTCTCTTAAAAAATCAACTACGTTTATATCTTTATACCAATCAAGATTATTAACAACTTCAAATCCAAATAATTTTTCAGCTTGGCGTTTTAAACCTTCATAATTTTTTAAAACTTCTTCTTTACTTTTCATATCTCGTTCACTACTAGGTTTTGGGTCACCAATTAATCCCGTTCCACCTCCTATTAATAAAATAGGATGATGACCAGCTTCTTTTAAACGTTTTGAAATTAAAAAACTTGATAAATGGCCAAGATGCATACTATCAGCAGTTGGGTCAGTTCCAATATAAAAAGTCATGCCTCCTTTATTTAATTTTTCTTCAAGTTCAGGACTTGTAATATCTTTAATAAGTCCTCGCCATTTTAATTCTTCAAATAATGTCATATACTCTCCTTATCTAAATTTTATTTAAAAAAATAAAAAGCATTACAAACTTAAGGACGAACTTTCGTGGTACCACCTTATTTCTGTAATGACTTACACTCTTTATCTTAACGCGATTAACGATTTAACTCCATTTACGTAATTTCCATATTAATTATATTAGTTCACACCTACCACTAACTCTCTTAAATTTAAATTAATATTTAAAATAAACTTCTTTGTTAATTTTATTATATTTTAGCAAATAATACTTTTTTTGACAAGTATTTTTTTAAACTTAATTATATGATATATTTTAAAACATAATTATAATGATAATATATTAATTTTATTCCTATCTTTTTTTATATTATTAAAACAATTTATTATAATTTCTTCACTTATTTTATTATTTAAAGATTTTTTACGATATTCATCACTTTCAAGATACTCATGAAATTGATAATTAAGGTCTTCTAATTTTTCATTTGACATAAAAAGAAAAGTTGCTCTTATTAAACATTCTCTTAATATTGAAGTAAGTTTTTGATTGTAGTCTTGGTAATCCTGATTAGAAGTTTCAATTAATTTTGATATTTGATAAATTGCTTGCCTAAAACTATAACTATCTTTTAAATCTATATAAATATTTGAGTTTATTCTACTAAAATCAGGAACTAAAGAAGAATTTGGATAAAATACATCTGGAATTTGAAAATTATTATTTTTAAACTCACTTTCAATATGCTTGTTAAGAAAACTAACATTATATTTTGATTTTATTAAATCTTTTTGAAAATCATTAAAATTATCATTATTAATAAATTCTTGTAAAAAGATTAAATATCCCGTTAAAAAATCCTTACCTAAAGATTTTTTTATTTCATTATCAAAATAAATTGTGATATTAGCGATTTGATTTAAATTGAAAACTCCAAATTGACTTGCAAAATTTAATATATCATCAGGTAATTCAACTTTATATTTTTTTAAAGCTATTTCTTGTAATTGAGCTAATAAATTATAAATTATTCTTCTTATAACTCTTTCTCGATAATCTCGTTCAATAATGCATTCTGGCATATCTAAAATATTAGATGGTAATTGATTTGTTAAATAGGATATAAGTTCATCATATTTTAAATAATTAAAAGTAACATTTTCATAAATTTTACTTTCTACTTCAAGGGAAATATTTAAATAATCCATGTTTTTTTTATAAGTTTCACTATCTTTTTGACCATTAATTTCTAAAACAAATATTTCTTTATATAATTTTTCAATAGAAGTACTAATTTTGATTATTTTTTCAAGCCATTTATAATCTTCATCCATTAAATTTGTCTTTTTCATATTTCCTCCTAAATTTAAATTTTAAATTAAATTTTTCATGTTCTTTAAATATTGCTTATTATACCATTAACCAAATTGAAAGTAAAGAATAGCCAAATAAATATTTAGACAATTAAATAGACTAGACATTTTTTAACAAAATGCAATAATTCATTATAAAAAGTGCTTTTATTATTCAAAAAAGTGAATTAATTGAAAGGTAAATTTGCATTTTTTTAGTTTTTGATGTATAATAAGCCGCATTGTGAAAGGGGGATTTCAATGTTTAACTGTAATAGTTTAGGTTTATTAACATTTACTTACTATTTAAAACTATTAATTGCTCTTTCAATGACTATAATTCCCTTTATATTAACTGAACTGATGGTGATTCGTTTAATTAAAAATCGTAATAATCTAAGTAAAATAAATATAAAAAAAGAATTAAAAACGTTTTTTTACATCTTAGTTATTTTCACTTTAAGTTTTTCTCTTCATAATATTTTAAACAATAAAGATAATAAATGTTATATGTATGCTAATAAAGAAATATTAACTGAATATAAAGCTAATTATGAAGCCTTGAATAATACTAATTTATCTAAAGAACTAAAAGAAAAATATTTAAATAAAGTTTTAACAACTGCTTATTTTAATTATAATAATAAAGATAAAATTATAAATGTTTCTTCTCTTAAAAATAATCTAAGTGAAACTAAAACTGCTAAAACTCCTAAAACTGAAGATAATATATTGAAAGAAACAGATTCTAGAAAATTAAATAAAGTTTATGTTTTAAATGGAACTTTTTATTATCCTAAATTTATTTATGGAAATAAAGCAACTTATACTGGAATGAATTGTCCAAGTAATCCTTTAAAAGAAGGCTATAATAATCCATATGGTTATAATAATTATTTTTATATAAGACTTACTAACTTTATTGAAGACGCAAAACAAAATGGTTATAAAATTACTATTAGTAATCAAGGATGTAGAACTTATCAAACTCAAGTTAATTATTATCAAACTATGACTAAAGGAAGAGCGGCGGCTCCTGGTTATTCACTTCATGGATTAGGAATTGCTTCTGATTTAGAATTTTATAAAAATGATGGTTCCGTTTGTCCTTATGGAAGAACTGATACAAGTTGTCCTAGCATGGGATGGGCTCATCAAAATGCCTATAAATATGGATTAACATTTCCTCTTTTAAATGCTAGTTATAAAGAAGATTGGCATATTGAACCAATTAGTAAAGTAACTTATTAAGCCGAAAAGGCTTTTTTTATACAAAAAAAGTCCGAATATAATCGAACTTTTGAAAATTTCCAATATCTTAACGTTTTGAAAATTGTGGTGCACGACGAGCTTTTTTAAGACCGTATTTCTTACGTTCTTTAACTCTTGGGTCACGAGTAATCATTCCGTTTACTTTAAGAGGTTTTCTTAAACTATTTTCACTATCTTTACTTGTTGTTGCATCATATAAAAGTAAAGCTCTAGTAATTCCTAAACGAATTGCTCCAGATTGTCCTCTAAATCCCCCACCATATACTTTAGCATTAACATCAAATAATTCTTTTGTATTTGTTAAAACAAGTGGTTGTTCTAAATCCATAACAAGTGTTTCAAATGGAAAATATTCACGAACATCACGACCATTAACAGTAATTTTACCACTACCACTGGTTAAAGTAACTTTTGCGGTGCTATCTTTTCTTTTTCCTGTTGCTTGATAAGTTTTTGCCATAATCTCCTATCCTCCTTACTTAATCTCTATTTGAACTGGTTTTTGTGCTTGATGAGGATGAGTTTCTCCTTCATACACAAATAACTTTTTACCCATTGCTCTTCCTAAACGATTATGAGGAAGCATTCCTTTAATAGCTCTTTCAAGCATTTCTACAGGGTAATTTTCACGCATTACACGAGCAGTTCTTTCTCTTAATCCACCTGGATACATAGAATGATTATAATACATCTTATCATCTAATTTATTACCAGTTAAATTAACCTTTTTTGCATTAATGATAATAACATAATCACCACAATCAACATGTGGAGTATAAGTTACTTTATGTTTTCCTCTTAAAATATGTGCAGCTTTAGTTGCTACTCTACCAAGTGATTCACCCTTAGCATCAATTACATACCAAGAACGAACTACTTCTTCTTTTTTTTGCATATAACTTTTCATTTTTATTCTCCTTATCTTTCGTTTCATGTTCCCACCATGAAACTTCCGGGAATCAATGTACCGACATAGATTATACAAAATTAGTCTTTAAAAGTCAACAATTTGTTATACTTTTACGATAATTTTTATTTTAATTTTTATTTTTTTAAACTAGTTTACGAATTTTTAACTTCAATTTTTGCCAATAATTGCTCTAATTGAACTTCTTTAGTTAATATTTCTTTTTTTAATTTTAAAATTACTTCTTCACATTCATTAATCATTTTGTCATCTTTCATTTATTAACACCACCCATTTTCTCATAATAATTTAATAATTTTTCTTCACAAAGTGCAATTTGCTCATTTAACTTATCTCTTTTTTTAGTTAAATCCAAAAGTGTTTTTCTTAAATTTTCTAATTCTTCTTGATTAAATTCTTCTTTTTGACTTTTTTTCTTTTGATAAGAATCAAGATAAATATCTAATTTACTAACAATTGATGTTCTTTTAATATTTTCTTTTAAATAAGCAAAAACATCAATTATACTTCCAAATTCAACAACTGAATTTTCACGAGTAAACTCATTCATCTTAGAAATTAAGAACATATTAATTTGGTCTACTTCACTTTTTGAAAATCCAAATCTATTTAAGTTAATTTCTCCAAATGAAATATTATTGTATGCTTCTTTAGAACTTAAATAATATTTAACCTTTGATACATCAAAAAAACAATCCACAATTAACTCTTCATTTAAATATTTATGTCTTATAAGTTCAAAAATACCTCTTAAAGTTGCCCTTTCACTTGTTGTAATACTTGCAATATTAGGCAATAAATCAATATCGGTTATTGATAATAATTCCAAAACATTCGTTATTCCATTTTGTTTTAAAAATTCAATTTCACGACCTCGATTTTGAAATAATTTAATATCTTCAAGTGATACTTTTTGTAAATCAATATTTTTATTTATTTCCATATTCACCTCTAAAATTCAAAATAATTATACTATTAATATTTCTAAACATCAATAATTTCACATCTTAATTTTATTTCCTTGACAAAAATTGATTCTTTATTTTTTAAAGTCATTAAATATACATAATTTTTACTTCTAGTTAAAGCAACATAAAATAATCTTCTTTCAGAAGCATACAAATAATTATCTTTTTTCTTAAAAAATAAGGTTAAAATTGAATCGTCTTCTATTTTATTAGGAAAACCTAATATATCATCTCTTAAATTTAAAATGATAACATTTTCATATTCTAATCCTTTAGCTTCATGAACCGTTAAAAACCTAATCTTCATATCTAAATAAGTTAAATAACTATTTTCAATTTTCCCATCATAAACATAATTAATATCATGATTACATCTCCCTAATACTAAAATTTCTCGCTTAGATTCATTATATAACTTTTCAAGTAATCTCATAAACTTTATTTTATAATTACTTTTTGTATAGTAAACTATTTTGATTGGTTTATTAAGTCTTTTATCAGATATTACTTTTTTACTTAATTGATAATGATTTCTCATAATAAAACGATAAGCTATTTTGATAAGTTCTAAAGAATTTCGATAAGTTTTATTTAAATAAAGTACTTTGCCATTCTTAAAATATTTTTTAAAATTTAAAAATAATTCATTTGAGCAACCAGAAAATTCATATATAGATTGAAAATCATCGCCTACTGCAAAAATATTGCTATCACAGGCTTCTTGAATGTTTTTAATTAAATTATATCTTGCTAATGATGTATCTTGAAATTCATCTATAATTATATATTTATAATATCTTTTCATTCCTATTTTCTTTATAAGTGATGATGTTCTTGTAATCATCATATCAAAATCAAGCCGGAAATTACTATTTAATTCTTCTAAATAAATTTTATAAATATCAAAAGCAATTATTAAAAAGCATTTATTTTTGTAACTATTTTTCTTAAAAAAACTTAGTTTCTTATTTAAAATCTTTTTAATATCTTTTAATTCATAATTATTAGCTTTTAATAAATTAATAAATTTAATAATTAATTTTTGATAGGATATAAATAATTTTTCATAATCTTTTTTTATTATTTCTAATGTTAAATTGTCTAGTTTTATATAATAATTAAAATAATCAAGAACATAATTTAATAAATTATTATTATAAATAAAACTTTCAAAATATTCGAAAACTACATACTCTAAAAAATTACTTGTTGCAATTTGATAAAATTTATGATTTTCTTTTAATATTTCTAAACTTAATTTATGAAAGGTATAAACATCAATATCATATTCTAATTTTTGTTTTAAATTTAAGACTGCCTCATTGGTAAAAGAAATACATAAAATATCTTTATAATTTACTTTTTGTTCTTCAATTAAGTATTTTATTTTGCCAAGAATTGTTAATGTTTTTCCACTTCCAGCACTAGCAACAACTAAAATATTTTGATGATTATCTAGAATTATTTTTCTTTGGTCTAAATCAAGACTATATCCATTTATATTAGTAAATATTTTATTGTTTAGTAAATCATTTTTATTTTTCATATAGCCCCAATATAATATACCCAAAAAAAATATAATATTTAAAAAAAATAAATATTATATACTTAATTCATATGGATTATTTAAAGTTCCATCTCCACTAACTACTTTAACATTTGTTTTTAAATATAATGAAGGTAAAGCAAGTCTTGAAGCGCCATTATGAAGACCATATCGATGAATATTTCTATCCGCTATATCTATAGCATAATATCGTGCTTCAGTAGATTTTGATATTAACCAAATATTTTTATTAATCAATATTTTAGTTAACCAATTTTCTTTATCAGTTATCGTAATATG
>CANQMV010000020.1 GCA_947625085.1 uncultured Bacilli bacterium | reverse complement strand
AACTAAAAGAAAAAGCCTTTATTTATGAGGTTTTTTCTTATATGAACTGATAACATTATTGAACTGATAATTCATATTATCAGTTCAAACCGATAATATGAAGTAAAAATAGGAAATTAAAATTCTTTCTCAACTTTCTTGTGAAGAAAGTTGCAAATTAAGTGGGTATTAATAAATTATAATTAATATACAAAAGCATAAGGTCTTGAGTGTTTGAAACGTTAGTAATTATTTATAGAACTAGTTAAAAAATCAAACTTAAATTTTTGAAAGAGATTGCATAAATTAATTAAATATGATATTCTTGAAGTATCATTAGAAGAATAATAATGTAGTTGAAAGAAAGGATTTTATATGCAAAATAATTCAAAACAAATAGTATTATCACTTATTGGAATTGTGCTTTTAATAATTGCAGTAGTAGGAGTATCATTTGCATTCTTTACGTATTCAAAAACTGGAAGTAAAAATAATGTAATTACAACTGGAAACATAACTTTTTCATTTAATGATGCAGAAAATAACGTTGTAATTACAAATCAATTTCCAAAAACTGCAGCAGAGGCACTAGATGGGTCTCAAAAATCATTCGATTTTTCAGTAACTGGTAATATTCCAACTGGAAATGGGCCAATGAATTATGAAGTTTATGCTTTAGCAGGAAGTGTACCTGAAGCAATTGAAGGAGTAACTAAAGTTCCAACCGATAAATTTCAAGATAGTGATATAAAATTATATCTTAAGGCTTCTGATACAACAACGGGTTTGGAAGTTCAAGAACCTTCTGATACAATTACAATTGCGGGTAATTATGGAACTGAGGCCACTGGTGATACAGCTGGCAATAGTACAGCAGGATTTAAATTAGCATCTTCATCAATTCCAGCTGATGGTAAAGACCATACCCATTCATATAAACTTACTATGTGGGTAAGTGATAGTGTAACAATATCTGATACTGATGCTAGGTCAACTTATCGTGCAAGCGAAAAAAATGAAACAAATGACAATGTTCCAGCAACTTGTTCAGAAGGAGAATCTAAAGAAGCAAATGGTTGTTTAGAATCAGGTCAAACTGATGACCGAAAAGTCTATAGTGATTTATATTATTCACTTAAAATTAAAGTAGTTGCAGGAGATGCTATTACATCTTAAAATAAGTTAATGAATTACTTAATTATAAATACTTTTAATAATTGTCAAAATTTTACAAAAAGTAATTGCTTTTTTAAAAAAAATATTATATTATTGTCTTAGAACATGGAGTTCAAAAGGAGGATTACAAATGAAAATAACATCAGTTGATGTAAAAAGATTTGAAAAAGAAGGATCTCGTATGAAAGGACGCGCAACAGTTCAATTAGATGATTGTTTTGTTGTTCGTGATATCCGTATTATTGACGGAGATAATGGTTTATTCATTGCTATGCCTAGCAAGAAAGTTCCAGATGGACATAAAGATATTGCTCATCCAATTAACCGTGAAACGAGAAAAATGTTTGAAGATGCAATTCTTGAAGCATACAATAATGCAAAGGTTGAAGAACCATATAATAATGAAGAAGAATAAAAGACCAATTGGTCTTTTTTTTTAAATAAATTCATAAGTTTAAATGGGGGACATATATGGAAAGAGATAATCAAATTCATAACTATAATCATGTATTTAATTTAGTAGAAAGAAAAAATGTAAGTATTAGCGGGGTCAAAAAAATAGATAGTTTTGATAGCGAAGAATTCCTAATCGAGACCGTTATGGGATATGTGGTTTTAAAAGGCGAAGGTTTAGAACTTATTAAATTAGATACTATGCAAGGAGTTGTTACAATAAAAGGAATGGTAAATAGTTTAAATTATGTTGATGATACTACTAAAAAAAATAAAGAAAATTCTGTAATTAGTAGGTTATTTAAATGAACTTAACTATTCAAATACAATCACTTTTTTATACAATTTTATTTGGAGTTTATATATCCTTACTTTTTAATTTATTATATAAAATTTTATTTACTAAACATTTTTTTGTTAATTTAATTACTAATATATTATTTATCTTTTCAAATACTACTTTATACTTTTATTTATTATTTAAAATTAATAGTGGCATAATTCATATCTATTTATTATTCGTTTTTTTGATTAGTTTTTTTCTATATAATTTATTATTTAGAAAAATTAGATGGAATTCTAAAAAAGTCAAAAGTAATGTAAATATTGGTTGAAAGGTTTAACAAAACTTGAAAAATCATCATTTTTTTGTTATTATTAACATGTTAGGATGTGATAATTTGGCCAAGAAAAAAAAAGTAAAGAAAAAAGCTACAAGACTAGCAACTTTTGGTATGGCTTCAATTATTTCAATTACTATAGTTTTAATAACTTTGTTAAGTGTTATTATCGAAATCGTTGATAAATATAAAGAAAAAAAGAATTTAGAACAAGAATTAATAACTTTAAAAGAAGATTATAAAAAAGATGAAAATATGGTTAATAAATTAAAAGATAAAGAATATTTAGCAAGATATGCCAGAGAAAAATATTTTTATTCAAAAGATGGAGAATTAATTATTAGGATACCAGAAGATGATGAAGAGTGATATTTATATTAAATAATGTAAATATCTTTTTTTTGCTTGTCATTTAGTTATTATTTTAGTAAAATACACATCAGGTGAGATAAATGGAGTTAGTGTTAGAGTTTTTAAAAACAAAGATTAAATTAAGCAAAAATGATAATGTTGTTGTTGGAGTAAGTGGTGGACCTGATTCAATGTGTCTACTTTATATTTTGCTTGAACTAAAAAAAGCAATTGGCTTTCAAATAATAGTTGCGCATATAAATCATAATGTTCGAACTGAAAGTATAGAAGAAGAACAGTTTTTAAAAGACTATTCTCTTAAAAATAAAGTAATATTTGAAAGTATGAAGATTGAAAAATATAATCATACTAATTTTCATAAACAAGCAAGAGATATTAGATATAAATTTTATTATGATTTAGTAAATAAATATAATGCAGCTTATTTAATGACAGCTCACCATGGAGATGATTTAGTTGAAACTATTTTAATGAGATTAGTTAGAGGTTCAACTTTAAATGGTTATAAAGGAATAACTTTAATTACAAAACTTCCTAATTTTTTAATTGTAAGACCACTTTTATATTTAACTAAAGATGAGATAGAAACCTTTAATAAAGTAAATAATATTCCTTATCGAATAGATAAAAGTAATTATTCTTCAAAATATACAAGAAATCGTTATCGAAAAAATATATTGCCTTTTTTAAAAGAGGAAAATAAAAATGTTCATTTAAAGTTTTTAAAGTTTAGTTCTTTAATTGATGATGCTAATAATTATATTGAAAAAGTAGTGGATAATGCTTATAATAATATTTATAAGGATTATAAATTAGATATTCCTTTATTTAAAACTGAAGATATATTTATTCAAAAATTAATATTAGAACGTATCTTAACTACGATTTATGATGATTTAGGACAAATTGAAAGTAAACATATTGATTTGTTGTTAGATTTAATTAGAAAAAATCGAAGTGGTAGTAGAGTAAATTTACCAAATTCTGTTTTGGCTTTAATAGATTATAATTATTTAATTTTTAAAAAAGAAGAAAATAAAGAAATAAATTACTGTTATAAATTAGAAGATGGTTTAATACTTCCTAATGGAATGAAGTTTGTTAAATTAGAAAAAGACGAAAATGGAAATGATACTTTGCATATTGAAAGTAGTAAGGTAAAATTACCTCTTTATGTTCGAAATAAAAGAAGTGGTGATAAGATTGAATTAAAAGGGCTTTTAGTTAGTAAAAAAGTAAGTGATATCTTTATTAATTCTAAAGTTAGTCGTTATAAAAGAGATGATTATCCAGTTGTTGTTGATAGTTCAGGAAAAATAATTTGGATTCCTAAAATAAAAAAATCAAAATATGATAGTCAAAATAAAGAAATGTGTGATATAATATTTAAATGTTTATAAGGAGAAATTTATATGAATAAAAAAGAAATAAAAAAAGGTATATTACCTTATGTTGTATTAGCAATTATCATGTTAGGAGTTATTTATTTTTTTAATGTTTTAAATATTAAAGTAAATGATTTAACTTATGATAAATTTGTTGCTAGTTTAAATAATAATGAAGTATCTGAGTTAAAGATTGTTCCTAGTATTGATGGAGGAATTTATGATATAACAGGAAAATTAAAAGATTATAAAGATAAAGAAAGTTTTCATGTTCAAGTTCCATTATCAGAAGAAGTAATGAAACAAATAACGGAAGCTAATGAAAAATATGATTTTAAAATGAGTACTGAAAGAGACCCTAATAGTAGTATTTGGCTTCTTGCCTTATTTAACTTTTTACCAATTATATTAATTGGCGTTTTGATGTTTTTTATCATTTCTAAACAAATTGGTGGTAATAATAAATCATTTGATTTTGGAAAAAGTCGAGCTAAACTTGATGATAATAATAAAAAAGTTACTTTTAATGATGTTGCCGGTTTAAAAGAAGAAAAAGAAGAATTAAAAGAATTAATTGATTTCTTAAAAAATCCTAAACGGTTTCAAAAACTTGGAGCTAGAATTCCCAAAGGAGTTTTATTAGTAGGACCTCCAGGAACTGGAAAAACGTTACTTGCAAGAGCCGTTGCTGGAGAAGCGAATGTACCATTTTATTATATAAGTGGTTCTGATTTCGTTGAAATGTTTGTTGGAGTTGGAGCAAGTCGAGTTAGAGATATGTTTAGACAAGCCAAACATAATGCCCCTTGTTTAATTTTCATTGATGAAATAGATGCTGTTGGTCGTCAAAGAGGAACTGGTTTAGGTGGAGGACATGATGAACGTGAACAAACTTTAAACCAATTATTAACAGAAATGGATGGATTTGGAGCCAATGAAGGAATTATCATTATTGCTGCAACTAACCGTGCCGATGTTTTAGACCCAGCCTTACTTCGTCCAGGAAGATTTGACCGTCAAGTAACGGTTAATTTACCAGATGTTAAAGCCAGAGAAGAAATTCTTGAAGTTCATGCTCGTAATAAAATTTTAGATAAAAATGTTACTTTAACTAATTTAGCCAAAAGAACCCCAGGTTTTTCGGGGGCCGACCTTGAAAATCTTCTTAATGAAGCAGCTTTACTTGCCGTTCGAAGAAATAAAGAAGCAATTACTATGAGTGAAGTTGATGAAGCAACCGATAGAGTTTTAATGGGACCTGCTAAAAAGAGCAAAAAATATACTGAAGATGAAAAACGCTTAGTATCATATCATGAAGCGGGACACGTTGTTTTAGGATTAAAATTAAATTCAGCAAATGTGGTTCAAAAGGTAACGATTATTCCAAGAAGTTATGCTGGTGGATATGCTATGATGGTTCCAAAAGAAGAAAAGTATACTCAAACTAAAAAAGAATTATTAGAGCAAATTACAGGTTTACTTGGAGGTCGGGTATCAGAAGAATTAAACTTTGGTGAAATAACAACCGGAGCTCATAATGACTTCGAAAAAGCAACTAAAATTGCTAGAGCTATGGTTACTGAATATGGAATGAGTGATTTAGGACCAGTTCAATTAGAACACCAATCAGAAGGAGTATTCTTAGGTAGAGATTACAATAAAAGTCGTAACTTTTCTGATATTGTTGCTCATGAAATAGATGAAGAAATTAGAAAAATTGTTGGAGAATGTTATAAAAAAGCAACGGAAATTCTAAAAGAAAATTCCGATTTAGTAAAATTAATTGCGGATGCTTTACTTGAACGTGAAACTTTAACTAAAGAACAAATAGAATATTTAGTAATTCATAAAGAATTACCAGAAGATACAACTTTAGAAGATATGACTCTTGAAGAATTAAAAGAATTAGCTAAAGAAAAAAATGTTAAAGGTTATTCTAAATTAAGTAAAGATGAATTAATTCGTTTACTTGAAGCTAATAATATAGAACCAGAAGAACCTCAAAAAGAAGAAGAAAAAAAGGACTAAGTTAGTCTTTTTTTTAATTTGCTTAAAAAAATATATTATGATATAATCAGTTTGATTTAAAATATTAAAAGAGAGGTAGTTAAATGGGGTTTCTCAATTATTTATTTGAAAATATTGTTATCTTTTTAGGTAAATTATATCCAACTTTTCGAAATATTAATAATTTTATTGGTTGGTTATTACCAGCCTTAGTTTTTTATCAAGGGGCTTATTTTATAATTGGGTTATTTTTTACTAGAAAGTTTAAAAAAGCGAAGCAGAAACATAAATATGGAATTGTAATTGCAGCCAGAAATGAAGAAACAGTAATTGGAAATTTAATTGATAGTATTAAAAAACAAGATTATGATAAAGATTTATTAACTATTTTTGTAGTTGCTGATAATTGTACGGATAAAACAGCGGAAATTGCTAGAAGCATGGGATGTGTTTGTTATGAGAGATTTGACTCAGAGCATAAAACAAAGGGGTATGCTTTAGAATATCTTTTTGATAGAATTGAAGAAGATTATGGTCGAATGTCTTTTGAAGGGTATTTTGTCTTTGATGCGGATAATTTATTAAAAAAAGATTATATATCAAGAATGAATGATGCGTTTGACTCGGGTGAGAAGATAATTACTTCTTATCGAAATATTAAAAATATTGATGAAAATTGGATAACGATGAGTTTTGCAGTTCACTGGTTAAGGTCAATTAGACAATACCATAGAGCTCGCTCCTTTTTAAGATTAGCAACTAATATTCAAGGAACGGGCTATTTATTTGCTAGTGAAGTTGTAAAAGATGGTTGGCATTATACTTCCTTAACTGAAGATAGAGGCTTAACTGCTGATGCGGTTAGTCAAGGATATCGAATTTCTTATCAAGATAAAGCCGAATTTTATGATGAACAAACCCCTGATTATAAAGTTGCTTATAATCAAAAATTACGTTGGTCTAAAGGTTTATTAATTAATTTTAAAGAATCCGGATTAAAATTATTTCTTAATATTTTTTGTGGACGTAAGTTTGTTAAAGTTAAATGGAGTAGTGAAGAAAAAAAATATCCTTGGTATAAAAAGATAGGAATTGCTATAAAAGATAGATTTATAATGTTTGATACTTTTATGCATCTTTTACCGACTAATGTTATAAATATTACAAGATGGATACTGGTTGTTTTAATTCTTAGGTCTTGTTATTCTTATGAAGCGGGCATGGCTAATGTTAATTTTTTTGCTGGTGGAACTTATCTTGCTCAAATATTAAATCACTTTTTTAATATAAGAATTCAAATACCAGCTGGTTATAATGCCATTTGGATGACTTTTTTAATTGGTGTCTGGGCAAGACTTTTCTTTCGAATAGGTGCTTATATTGAAAATATTATTGTTCCTTGGTATATCTTATTTTTAGAGCGAAAACGAATTAAAAAAATGCCGATTAGAAAAATCTTTTGTTATAGTCTTCTTTGGCCAATATTTGATATAGTTGGTCGGTATACAACCTATATTGCCCTATTTAAAAAAGTAGGATGGAAAGCGGTTCCTCATAATAGCAAAATAACAATTGATGATATTGTTGCCTCTAAGAATTAAAAATTATTGTCAAAAATGTGTTAAATTGTAGAAATATGTTTTATTAGTATGATAAGATTTAATTGTACAAGGAAATTAATGATATAAGGAGGGTTATGAAATTCTTAAAGATTAATGCCAAAGTACTATTGATTTTATGCTTATTTAGTGGAATTTTATTTTTAAGTACTGGTTGTGGAGATGAAGAAAAGGATAAAGATGCAACGCAAACTGGTAATAGTTCAGAAGTAGAAGAAGATAAAGATAATAATTCAAGTTCTTCTTCCGAAAATAATACCACAACTGATAAAAATGAAAATAATAGCACTAGTGGTTCTACATCATATAATGATGATACTGATTATACTGTATGGGTAGCCAATACAACTATTAACACAACTAAAGATGATAAAAGTTATAAAGTTATTTGGGGAGACACTTTATGGTTAATTTCTACTGCTTGGGATGTTTCATATCAAGAAATTGCTAGATATAATGGTATTCCAAATCCAGATTTAATCTATGTTGACCAAGTAATTTACAATCCATTATCTAAATAAAATCAATAGCAAAAGAACTTCGGTTCTTTTTTATTTTACTTTTTTTCTACTTTTTTGTATAATCTTCTTGGTGATTTTGATGTATATTGGAAATGTTTATATAGAAGGAAAAACAGTATTAGCTCCAATGGCTGGAATTTGCAACAGCGCTTTTCGAAAAATTATCAAAGAAATGGGTTGTTCGTTAATTTATGCTGAAATGGTAAGTGATAAAGCCTTATTTTATCAAAATGAAAAAACTAAAGATATGCTTTTTATGGAAACTGTTGAAAGACCAATTGTTCAACAAATATTTGGAAGTGATAAAGAATCATTTGTTTATGCGGCTAAATATATTGAAGAAGTAATGCACCCTGATATAATTGATATTAATATGGGTTGTCCCGTTCCAAAAGTTGCTATTAAAAGTCAGGCAGGAGCAGCGCTTTTAAAAAATCCTGCTAAAATTCGGGAAATTGTTGAAGCGGTTGTTCAGGCTGTTTCCGTTCCTGTTACTGTTAAAATTCGAAGCGGTTGGGATGAAAATAGTATTAATGCGGTTGAAGTTGCTAAACTTTGTGAAGCAGCTGGAGTTAGTGCTATTTGTGTTCATCCAAGAACTAGAAGTCAAGGTTATTCCGGAAAAGCCGATTGGAAGATAATTAAAGCAGTTAAAGAAAACGTTTCTATTCCTGTTATTGGTAATGGAGATATTACAGATATTTATAAAGCCAAAAAAATGTTAGATGAAACCGGTTGTGATTTAATCATGATAGGTCGTGGAGTTCTTGGAAACCCTTGGTTAATAAAAGAAATAAATGCTTATTTAAAAGATGGAACTATTCTTCCAAAACCAACCGCTTCAGAAAAAATTGATATGTGTTTAAAACATTTAGATTATTTAAGTAAAATAAAGCCGGAAAAAGTTGCTTGTTTAGAAATTAGAAATCATATTGCTTGGTATTTAAAAGGTATCAAAAAGGCTAAAGAAGTCAAGGTAAAAATATATGAAATGACTAAATTATGTGATATAATAGATACATTAAAAAAATTAAAGGAGGATATTAATGAAACCAGTTAGTTATAAAAGAATTCTTGCTTATTTAATTGATATATTAATAATTTCCATGGTAGGTTCTTTATTTACGCTTTTTATTCCAGTAAGTGATGAATATACTATGAAATCAAATGAGTTATTAGAACTTGTTGATAAATATCAAAATCAAGAAATTACTAGTGATAAGTATTTAGAAGAGGCTAATAATTTAGGTTATATTATTAATAAAGAAAGTGTTAGTCTAACAATTGTAACGACAGTTTTAACAATAATTTACTTTGTCGTTGTTGCATATTATTATGATGGACAAACACTTGGTAAAAAGTTAATGAAAATAAAAATAGTTTCTAATAAAGATTCTAAATTAACAATGAACAATTATTTAATTAGAAGTTTAATTATTGATTTAGGATTATATAATATTGTAAGTATTGTTACAATTTTATTCTTAACCAAAGAAAATTATTTTCTTGTTAACGATTACTTTTCAAGTTTAATGGGAGCAATTTATGTTGTATCATTTGCATTGATTTTATTTAAAAAAGATGGACGTGGTATACATGATTTATTAGCTGGAACGAAAGTTATTGATATTTCTAAATCAAGTTTAGAAACTAATGTTATAGATATTCAAGCTGAAGAAATAGAAAGTAATAACGAAGAAAAAGAAGCTAAAAAAGAAGAAAAACAAGAAAAAATCAAAGAGAAAAACAAAATAACTAAATCTAAAAACCAAAAAAAAGATAATAAAACTATTAAAGAACCTAAAACTAAAAAAAAATAAAAAAAGAACTAATTAACAATCAAATAATCTTTGATAAGTTAATAGTTCTTTCAAATGACAACGATTAATATCATTGTCATTATTAATATAGACTAAATTTAAATAATTATTCATGAAAGGTAAAAAAATATGGAAATTAATGAAATTAGAGCCGCATTATTAAAATTAAAAGATAAATATCTAGAATTATGGAGGTTACTTTGACATAAGTGGCAAAGAGACTAGAATTAAAGAATTAGAAACTGAAACTTTGGATGTTAATTTTTGGGTAGCTAAAAATAATGCTAATGAAATAATAAATGAATTAAATAATTTAAAAAATATTGTTCATAATATTAAAGAATTAAAAGATACAATTGACAATAATTTACTACTTTTAGATATTTTAGAATTAGAAAATGATTTAAAAACACAAAAAGAAGTCGAAAAAAGTATTGATAGCATTAATAAGCAAGTTTCAGAGTTAGAACTATTTACTTTGTTAAATGAACCTTATGATAAAAATAATTGCATTTTAGAAATTCATGCTGGGGCTGGGGGAACCGAAGCTTGTGATTGGGCTAATATGCTATATCGAATGTATCTAAGGTACATGGAACGACATAATTTCAAAGTGGAAATCCTTTCTTATTTAGAAGGAGAAGAAGTTGGTATTAAAAATGTTGCTTTAAAAGTTTCAGGGATGTATGCCTATGGTTATTTAAAATGTGAAAAAGGAGTTCATCGGTTAGTTAGATTATCACCATTTGATGCTAATAACAAACGCCATACTTCCTTTGCATCGGTAGAAGTTATTCCCGAATTTCAAGAAAATTTAGATATTCAAATCTCAGAAAAAGACTTAAAAATAGATGTTTATCGGTCAAGTGGAGCTGGAGGTCAACATATAAATACCACTGATAGTGCTGTTCGAATTACCCATTTACCAACTAAAATTGTTGTTTCCTGCCAAAACCAAAGAAGTCAAATTCAAAATCGTGAAGAAGCTATGAATATGTTAAAAAACAAATTAAAACTTTTAAATATAGAAAAAAAGCAACAAGAATTAAACGAAGTTAAAGGAGAAAGTTTAATTACATCTTTTGGGTCCCAAATTAGAAGTTATGTAATGCACCCTTATTCAATGGTAAAAGACCATCGAACTAATTATGAAACTAGTAATGTCTCAAAAATCTTAGATGGCGAATTAGACGAAGTAATTGAAAGTGTTTTAAAAAATAATGTTAAATAAAAGTAGTAATTAAGTAGTAATTAACTACTTTTTTTAGGTGAATTATGAAAAAAATAAAAAAATATATTGAATTATTATTAGTATTATTAATAGCTGCTTTTAACTTTAATTTAATTTTAAAACCGCTTAATTTAGTAACTGGTGGAAATCAAGGACTTGCAATTTTACTAAATCATTTATTAAAAATAAGTCCGGCTTTAATAATTTTAATTATTAATATTATTATGCTTTTAATTAGTTTTTTTACTTTACCTAAACAAACTACTTACGGAACCGTACTAGCAACTTTTGCTTATCCTTTTTTTGTTAAATTAACTAGTAATCTAAAAATTCCTATTATAGATAATTATCTAATTATTTATATTATATTAGCAGGTATTATATGTGGAGTAACTGGTGGAATAATTTATCGACTTGGTTTTTCAAATGGAGGAATTAGCGTTTTACCAGTTGTTTTTAATTCTTATTTTCATATTAAAATTTATCTTACAACTTTTTTACTAAATGCATTAATTGTTTTACTTGGTTGCTATTACTTCGGAATAGTAAAATGTCTATATTCAATTTTAATAATTTTTTTACAAAGTTATTTAATAAAAAAAGTTTTAAATTATCACAAATAAAAGTTAAAATTCCTACAAAAATTTAATTTTTTATGTTATACTATATAAGATTTTATGAGGTGTAGTATGGATAAAATAATAATTAAAGGTGCAAGAGAAAATAATTTAAAAAATATAGATTTAGAGCTACCTAAAAATAAATTAATTGTTATGACAGGACTTTCGGGAAGTGGTAAGAGTAGTTTAGCTTTTGATACTATTTATGCTGAAGGAGAAAGACGATATGTTGAAAGTTTATCAGCTTATGCTAGACAATTTTTAGGAGGTTCGGAAAAGCCTGATGTTGATAGTATAGAAGGACTATCTCCAAGTATTTCGATTGACCAAAAAACAACTTCTAAAAATCCGCGGTCAACAGTTGGAACGGTAACAGAAATTTATGATTACTTAAGACTTATGTATGCAAGAATTGGAATACCTTATTGTCCAAATCATAATATTCCAATTACAAGTCAAAGTGTTGAAGAAATTGTTAATAAAATAAGTGAATTTGAAGAAGGGGCTAAGTTAATTATTTTAGCACCAGTTGTCGATTCTTTAAAAGGAACGCATAAAGATACTCTAGATAATTTAAGAAAAGAAGGTTATATTCGAGTTCGAATTAATGGCGAAATGTATGATTTATCAGAAGAGATAAATCTTGAAAAAAATAAAAAAGATAAAATAGATGTAGTTGTTGATAGAATTGTACTTAAAGAAGGAGTTCGAAGTCGACTTTATGAATCAATTGAAACCGCAACTAATCTTGCAAATGGAAAAGTTTTAGTTAATATAGTAGGTGGTGAGGAAATTTTATTTTCAACAACCTATGCTTGTCCTTATTGTAATTATTCAATGCCATCTCTAGAGCCTCGTTTATTTAGTTTTAATGCTCCAAATGGAGCTTGTCCAGAATGTAAGGGACTTGGAGTTAAATTAAAAATTGATGTTGATTTAGTTATTCCAAATGAAGAATTAAGTTTAAATCAAAAATGTATTAAAACTTTAAATGATGACCAAGATTCTATTGAATATAAAAGGCTAAAAGCAGTTTGTGACCATTATAAAATTGATATGGATAAACCATTTAAAAAATTAACTAAAAAAGAGAAAGATATAATTTTATATGGGTCTCCGGATATTTTAACTTTTAATATTACTAGTCGAAGTGGAAATGTAACTAAAAATCGTGATTATTTTGAGGGAGTTATTAATAATTTAGAAAGACGTTATATGGAAACATCAAGTGAGTGGATTAGAGATTGGCTTGAACAGTATATGATTGAACTTCCTTGTGAAGAATGTCATGGAGCAAGACTTAATCCTGGAGTTTTAAGTGTAAAAATTCAAGATAAAAATATTTATGAAGTAACTTGTATGTCAATTAAAGAATTACTTGCTTGGTTTGATAATTTACATTTAACAGCGGAACAACAAAAAATTTCGGAACTAGTTGTTAAAGAAATAAAAAATCGTCTTAATTTCTTACAAAATGTTGGACTTGAATATTTAACCTTATCTAGAATGAGTGGAACTTTGTCTGGAGGAGAAGCTCAAAGAATTAGATTAGCAACACAAATTGGTTCTCGTTTAACAGGTGTTTTATATGTATTAGATGAACCAAGTATTGGTCTTCATCAAAAAGATAATGAAAAATTAATTAATTCGCTTCTTGCTATGCGAGATTTAGGTAATACTTTAATTGTTGTTGAACATGATACGGATACAATGTTAGCTAGTGATTATTTAGTTGATATAGGACCTGGCGCTGGAGATGCTGGTGGGTATGTTGTTGCTAAAGGAACTCCTGATGAGGTTATGGCTAATGAAAATAGTCTTACGGGACGTTATTTAAGTGGGAAAGAATGTATTCCAGTTCCTAAAAAAAGACGAAAAGGAATTGGTAAATATATAGAAATTAAAGGAGCAGCTGAGAATAATTTACAAGAAATTGACGTAAAAATACCGCTTGGAACTTTCACTTGTGTAACCGGAGTATCTGGAAGTGGTAAAAGTAGTTTAGTTATGCAAATTCTTGCTAATGCTTGTATGAATTCTATCTATAAATCAAAAGTTAAAATTGGCAAATGTAAAAAAATATTAGGTCTTAATAATATTGATAAAGTTGTTATTATAACTCAAAATCCAATTGGCCGAACTCCTCGAAGTAATCCAGCTACTTATACAGGGGTATTTGATGACATTAGAGATTTATTTACTAACACAAAAGAAGCCAAAATGTTAGGTTATGGTAAAAATCGTTTTTCTTTTAATGTTAAAGGTGGTCGTTGTGAAGCATGCCGAGGCGATGGGGTTAAAAAAATCGAAATGCATTTTTTACCAGATGTTTATATTCCTTGTGAAGTATGTCATGGAACTCGTTATAACAGTGAAACTTTGTCAATTCGTTATAAAGGCAAAAATATTGCTGAAGTTTTAGATATGCGAGTAACCGAAGCTTTAGAATTTTTTGAAAACTTTCCAAAAATCAAAAATAAACTTCAAGTTATGGAAGATGTAGGACTTGGTTATGTTAAACTTGGTCAAAGTGCAACTACTTTATCAGGTGGAGAAGCCGGTCGAGTTAAATTATCGAAAGAATTACAAAAAAAAGCGACTGGTAAAACTTTATTTATTTTAGATGAACCAACAACTGGTCTTCATATGGAAGATATTAAAAAATTACTGATAATTTTACAAAGAATTGTAGATAACAATGATAGTGTTTTAGTAATTGAACATAATTTAGATGTTATTAAATCAGCCGATTATATTATTGATTTAGGACCAGATGGTGGAGCATTTGGAGGTCAAGTTATTGCCAAAGGAACCCCTGAAGAAGTTTCCAAAGTTGCAACTAGTTATACAGGCGAATTTTTAAAAAAAGTCTTAGCTAAATAGTCTTAAATTTGATAACTTAAATTAAAAGAATTATTAAAAAAAGATAATTCTTTTTTATATATAAGGAAAGTGCGTTAAATAAAAAGCAGCAGGAAAATGTATATAAAGGGGCAAAAGAAATTAAAGA
>CANQMV010000019.1 GCA_947625085.1 uncultured Bacilli bacterium | reverse complement strand
CCACGTGGACGTTTTGGTGGACGACATCCATTATGTGGAATTGGTGTTACATCACTGATTGATGTAATCTCAAGTCCAGCTGTTTGAAGTGAACGAATTGCTGTTTCTCTTCCTGGTCCAAGTCCTTTAACACAAACTTCAACTTTACGCATTCCTGCATCAAAGGCCTTTTTACCAGCTGCTTCACTGGCAAGTCCAGCAGCAAAAGGTGTTGATTTTTTACTTCCTTTAAATCCTAATGCTCCAGCGCTTGACCAAGCAACGGCATTTCCATCTTTATCTGACAAAGTTACAATTGTATTGTTAAATGTTGCATGAATATGAGCAATACCTTCAGGCACATTCTTTTTTACTTTTCTTTTTCTTTGTTTATAAGCCATAGTTTAACCTCCTTTTTTTAAATTCCTACTAAACTATTTTTTCTTATTTGCAACAGTTTTACCTTTACCTTTACGAGTACGAGCATTACGATTTGTTCTTTGACCTCTTACTGGTAAACCTTTTTTATGACGAATTCCTTGATAAGAATTAATTTCCATTTTTGTTTTAATATTCATGTTTACTTCACGACGTAAATCACCTTCAACTAAATGTTTATTAATCTCATCTCTTAAACTATTTAACTCTTCAGTTGTTAAATCTTTTGCTTTCTTTGTTGGTTCTACTTTTGCATCTTGACAAATTGTTTTGGCAAGATTTCTTCCAATACCATAAATATAAGTTAATGATATAACAATATGTTTATCATTTGGTATATCTACACCCTTAATACGTGCCATAAATTACACCTCCTATTATCCTTGGGTTTGTTTGTGTTTTGGATTTTCACAAATTACCATTACTTTACCTTTACGTTTTATAACTTTGCATTTAGCACAAATTGGTTTTACAGATGGTTTAACTTTCATAATTATCCCTCCTATTATTTACGATAAATTATTCGCCCATGTGTTAAATCATAAGGAGTAAGTTCAAGAACAACCGTATCTCCTTCTATTATCCGAATGTAATTCATTCGCATTTTACCAGAAACATGAGCCTCAACAATATGCTTATTTAAAAGCTCTACTTTGAATTTATAACCTGGTAAAACTTCTATTACTTTACCTTCTACTTCGATAGTATCTTTTTTAGCCATTTTTGCCTCCTGTTAATATCTTATATCCATCTTTTGTTACAACAACAGTGTGTTCATAATGAGCCGATAGACTATAATCTTCGGTTTCAATTGTCCAGTCATCATCTAAAATACAAATTTCTGGACTTCCAAGCGTAAGCATTGGTTCAACCGCAATAACCATTCCCTCTTTTAAGATTGGACCAGTTCCTCTTTTTCCATAATTTGGAACATCTGGTTCTTCATGAACATCAGTTCCAACACCATGTCCAACTAATTCTTTAATAACACCAAGTTTATGACTAGTTGCATATTCTTCAATAGCAGCCCCGATATCACCTATTCTTTTGCCTGGCTTTATTTCATTTAACCCAACAAAAAGCGATTTTTCAGTATGCTCCATTAAATATTTTTTCGAATCATCAACCTCTCCTACTGCATAAGTCCAAGCAGAATCTCCATGATAACCTTTAAAACAAGCTCCAATATCAAGAGTAATAATATCACCATTTTTTAATTTTCTATTACTAGGTATCCCATGAACAACTTCTTGATTAACACTTGTACAAATAGCAGCTGGAAAGCCATCATAACCTTTAAAAGAAGGAGTAGCACCACATTGTCTTATAAAATCTTCGCCTAATTTATCTAATTCTTTGGTAGTAATACCAGCTTTAATAAAAGGTTTTAAATAACAATGAGTCTTATAAACTATATTACCAGCTTCTTCTAATAAACTAATTTCTCTTTCACTTTTGATACTAATCATTAAGTAGACCCTCTATTTCCATCATCATTTGTTCTTTACTTTCACCATCAATATAGAACAAATTACCTTTTTCTTTATAATAATTAATAAGCGGTTTTGTTTTTAAAGTATAAGTTTCATAACGATTTTTAAATGATTCTTCATTATCATCACTTCGCTTATATAATAATCCACCACATTTATCGCATAAATTGGCATTTTTTGGAGTATTAACTCCTGTTAAAGTATTATAAACACTTCCACAATCTTGACAAACAACACGACCAACAATTCTTTTTTTCAAAGTTTCGTATGACGTATTCAAAAACACAACAATTCCTAAATCATAATTAAGTTTAGTAAGCATTTCTTCATATTTTTTTGCTTGTTCAAGATTTCTTGGAAAGCCATCTAAAATATAACCATTTAAAGTATCTGGTTCTTTTAATCTTTTTTCTAATAAATCAAAAACAATCTCATCGGTTACTAATTCGCCAGTTTTTAGAAGATTAGAAATTTTTTCTCCGAGAGCAGTTTTACTTTTGGCGGCATCTCTTAATAAATCTCCAGTTGAAATATGAACATAATTATATTTTTCAACAAGCATTTCTGACAAAGTACCTTTGCCAGCTGCTGGTGGGGCTATTAAAATGATGTTTTTCATCTTAGACGGCTCCTTCTTTTTCGATAAGTTCTAGTTGCTAAACTACCTTCTAATTGTTTGTAAGTTTCAAGAGCAACTCCAACTACGATTAATAATCCAGTTCCTCCTATACTAACACTACCTGGTAATTTAGTTACAACTGTAAATAAAATTGGTAAGGCAGCTAATATAATCAACAAAATAGTTCCTACAATCGTAACTCTTGATAAAGATTTACTAATGTATTCTTCTGTATCATGACCTGGTCTAACTCCAGGAATATAACCACCATTTTTCTTTAAATTATCTGCAACATCTTCTGGTTTTAATTGAATAAATGTCCAGAAGTATCCAAATAAGAATATTAATAATATATAAATGATAAAACCAACTGGTTTTGAATAATCTAAATAATTATTAACAAAATTAGTGAATCCGGTTTTATTTATAAACGTTGCAATTGATGCAGGTATCGCAAGTAAACTTGATGCAAAGATTACAGGGATAACTCCGGCAGTATTTAATTTAATTGGTAAGAATGATTGTTCTGAACCATATGAACCTGTTGTTTTGTTTGCATATTGAAGTGGAATTCTTCTTTCTGATTCTTGAACATAAACAAGACCAATTATTATTAAGAAATAAACTATTACAAAAATAGCAAACTTTAAAATTCCAAATAATATCTCATTTCCTGCTCCACTTAAAGTAACTAAAGAATTAAAAGCAGTTTGAAACATTGTTGGAAGGGTTGCAATAATTCCGGCCATAATAAGCAAAGATATTCCATTTCCAATTCCTTTTTGGGTAATTTGGTCTCCAAGCCATAAACAAAATGCTGTTCCAGCGGTTAAAATAGTTGCAACATAGATATATTGGAACGCACTAGCATTTCCTAAGAATACAAAAGCAAATGCATATCCTTCAATAAACGCAAGAATAATACCAAGATATCTAGTTATTTGATTAATTTTTCGTCTTCCAACAGGTCCTTCTTTAGCAAGTTCTGAAAAATATGGAATAATATCCATTTGTAATAATTGAGTAATAATCGAAGCATTAATGTATGGAGTAACACCTAAAGCAAAAATTGAAAATCTTTTTAAACTTCCTCCACCCATAACATTAATTAATTCTAAAAATCCTAAATTTTTAGTTATATTAGTAGTTCCTGGAATAGTAATCCCTGTTCCAATTACAAATATTAATAATCCTACTAAAGTAAATAATATTCTTTTTCTTAAATCTGCTGAAGTAGGTGCAAACATTTGCTTAATTGTAGCAAACATTAGATCACCTCAATTTTGCTTCCTGACTTTTCAATTTTATAAGCAGCACTTTTAGAAAATTTATGTGCTTTTATAGTCAATTTCTTTTCTAATTCACCATTTCCTAAAACTTTTACTCCATCTAATTGATTTTTCAAAATTCCAGTTTCTTTTAATAATTCTGGGGTAACAACAGTTCCATCTTTAAATCTATTTAAATCGGAAACATTAATAGTTGCATATCTAATTTTAAAATCACTATTTGAAAATCCTCTTTTTGGTAAACGACGATATAAAGGTAATTGTCCTCCTTCAAAAGTTGCTTTTATAGAAACACCACTTCTTGCTTTTTGACCTTTTTCACCGCGTCCACTAGTTTTTCCAAGACCTGAGCCCATTCCACGACCAACTCTTTTACGTTCGTGTTTTGAAGCATTATTTCTCTCTAATTCATGTAATTTCATACTATCCTAAAATCTCACTTTCTGATTTTCCTCTTAATTTAGCAACTTCACTTACTGTTTTAATAGATTTTAAAGCATTAATTGTAGCAGTTGCCATATTTAATTTTGTTCTTGCTCCAAGAGATTTACTCGAAATATCTCTAAGTCCAGCAAGTTCTAAAACAGCTCGAACAGCGCCTCCAGCAATAAGTCCTGAACCAGCTTTAGCAGGTTTAATTAAAACCTTAGCAGCTCCACTTTTACCAATTGCTTCATGTGCAATAGTACGATTATCAATTAGAGTGATTTTAATTAGATTTTTATTTGCATTTTGAATGGCTTTTTTGATAGCATCTGGAACTTCTCCAGCTTTACCAATTCCAATTCCAACTGTACCATTTCGATCTCCAACAACAACAGTTGCTGAAAAACGTCTTTGTCTACCACCTTGAGTTACTTTAACAACACTTTTGATTTCAACAACTAATTCTTCTAGTGTTTTAGTGTTCTTCAAGTCTTTTCTTTGTTTTTGCATACTCTCCTCCTTAGAATTCTAATCCATTGTCTCTTAAAGCATCAGCTAATGCCTTAACTCGACCATGATATAAGTATCCACCTCTATCGAATACAACCTTAGTAATTCCAGCCTTTTTAGCTTTTTCAGCTAAAGCCTTACCTACTAATTTAGCTGCTTCAACATTACCACCATTTACTCCTTTATTCTCAAGAGTACTAGCAGAAACAAGAGTAATACCTTCTTCATCATTTATAATTTGAGCATAAATATTTGTATTTGAACGGAATACACAAAGTCTTGGAATTTCTTTTGTACCAACAACTTTACTTCTTACACGTTCATGTCTTTCTTTACGCGCATCGTTTCTTGATACTTTATTTATCATAAACATTCCTCCATTTATTAAGCAGCCTTTTTGCCTTCTTTACGACGAATATATTCATCTTTATAACGAATACCTTTTCCTTTATAAGGTTCAGGCTCACGTACTTTTCTAATATTAGCAGCAAATTCTCCTACTAATTGTTTATCAATTCCTGATACTGAAATTTCTGTATTACTTAAAACTTCAATTTTTATACTTGTTGGAATCTTCATTTCAACTTGATGAGAATATCCCGCATTAATTACAAGAACATCTCCTTTAGTACTAAAACGATATCCAACACCAATAATTTCTAAATTCTTTTGGTAACCTTCTGTTACTCCTTTAATCATGTTAGCTAAGTTAGCATTACTTGTTCCATGTAAAGCTTTAGTTTCTTTTAAGTCATTAGCTCTTGTTAAAGTAATTACATTATCAGTCATTTCAAATTTGATTACTTCTGGTAATGTATAAGTTAATTCACCTAGTTTTCCACTAACTTTAATGGTATTATTATCAGTTAAAGATACACTAACACCTTCAGGAATAACGATTTTTCTATTTCCTATACGGCTCATAATATTCTTCCTCTCTACCAAATATAAGCAAGTACTTCGCCACCTAAATTATTTCGTCTTGCGTCTTTATCAGTCATAAGTCCTTTGCTAGTTGAAATAATTGCAATACCTAAACCATTTAATACCTTAGGAATTTCTTCACTTTTGGCATAAACTCGTAACCCTGGTTTTGATATTCTTTTAAGGCCAGTAATAACTCTTTCTTTATTTGGTCCATATTTTAATGTTAAAACAATCGTTCCTTCTACATTTTCATTTGATACTTTGTAGGTTTCAATAAAACCTTCTTCTTTTAAAATTCTTGCAATTTCTACTTTTAATTTTGAAGATGGTATCAAAACTTCTTGATAGCGCATTTGATTAGCATTACGTATTCTTGTAAGCATATCTGCAATAGCATCTGTTACTACCATATTTTATCCTCCTTTTTACCAGCTTGATTTTTTGACTCCTGGTATTTGTCCTTTATAAGCTAATTCACGAAAACAAATTCTACAAATTCCAAATTTAGACATAACTGCATGTGGACGTCCACATCTTTTACAACGTGTATACTCACGTACTTTATATTTTTGCTTTCTGTTAGCTTTATTTATCATACTTTTTTTAGCCATATTTTCCTCCAATTACTTTCTAAATGGCATTCCAAGTTCATTTAATAAATCGTATGCTTCGGAATTTGATTTTGCTGTTGTTACGAATACAATATCCATACCACGAACTTTAACAACATTATCATATTCAATTTCTGAAAATATTAATTGTTCTTTAATGCCAAGAGTATAATTTCCTCTTCCATCAAAAGCTTTTGAACTAATACCACGGAAATCTCTAACCCGAGGAAGTGCAATACTTATTAATTTATCCATAAAATTAAACATAGCATCTCCTCTTAAAGTAACTTTGCAACCAATTGATTGTCCCTCTCTTACATGAAATCCAGCGATTGATTTTTTAGCTTTAGTAATAACTGGTTTTTGACCAGCAATAGCTGTTAAATCATTAACGGCTGCTTCTAGTAATTTGGAATTAGTTGTAGCATCTCCTACCCCTACATTTATAACGATTTTTTCAAGTTTTGGAACTTCCATAACTGATTTATAATTGTATTTTTCTTTTAAACTTGGAACAACTTCATTCAAGTATTTTTCTTTTAGGCGGTTCATCTAATAATTCCTCCTTCTTTTAATCAAACTTTTCGTTTGACTTTTTTGAAACTCTTATTTTCTTCTTACTTTTTAAGTCAATAGTAACACCTACTCTAGTAGGTTTTTTCGTTTTTGGATCTATAAGCATTACATTAGATGCATTAATAGGTGCTTCAATATCTAAAATTCCACCTGTTTCTTGTCCATTTCCTTTTTGATGTTTATGAACAATATTAACACCTTCAACAATTACTTTATTTTCATTACGTAATACTTTTTTAATAGTTCCTTCACGACCCTTATTAGAACCAGTAATTACTATAACTTTATCACCTGTTTTTAATCTCATAACTTCTCCTTTATAGTACTTCCTTAGCAAGGGATACAATCTTCATAAAATCTTTATCACGAAGTTCTCTTGCTACTGGTCCAAAAATACGTGTTCCGACAGGACTCTTGTCGTCTTTAATAATTACACAAGCATTATCATCAAATTTAATGTATGAACCATCATCACGTCTTACACCAAATTTACTACGAACAATAACAGCTCGTACAACTTTGCTTTTTGCAACGGTTCCGTTTGGAATAGCATTTTTTACTGTTCCAACTACTATATCTCCAATATTTCCAGTCTTAACTTTACTTCCTCCTAAAACACGAATAACAAGTAATTCACGTGCTCCAGAATTATCAGCAACTTTAAGACGAGTTTCTTGTTGAATCATAATTCCTCCTTATCATTTTAGAGTTATAAAATAACTGCTTCTTCAATAATTTCTTTTAAATAGAAATATTTTGTTTTTGATAATGGTCTAGTTTCAACTATTCTAACTGTATCTCCAACTTTAGCTTTATTTCCTTCATCATGTACAGCATATTTTTTAGAATATTTTACTCTTTTACCATATAATGGGTCTTTTTTATAAGTTTCAACCACTACTGTAATTGTTTTATCGTTTTTGCTACTTATAACTTTTCCAACTAATTCTTTACGTCTTTTTTCCATTATTTAACCTCCACTTTTTCTAGGTTTTTACCATCATTAAGCTCACGTTCGCGAAGTACTGTTTTACATCTTGCAACATCATGTCTTAATTCTTTAATTCTTGAAGGTTTTTCAAGTATTCCAGTTGCTTGTTGAAAACGTAAATTAAATAATTCTTGTTTTGCATCAACAATTCGCTTTTGTATATCTTCAGTGGTCATCTCTCTTATTTCTTTAACCTTCATTAATCTCACCACCATTTTCCATATCTTTGGTTACAAATTTAGTTTTAATTGGTAACTTATGACTTGCAAGACGAAATGCTTCTCTTGCAACATCTTCTGTAACACCACCAATTTCAAACATTATTTTGCCACTTTTAACAACAGCAACCCATTTGTCAACGGCACCTTTTCCTTTTCCTTGACGAGTACCAAGAGGTTTACTGGTTACAGGCATATGTGGGAAAATATTAATCCATACTTTTCCACCACGTTTCATATATCTTGTCATAGCAACACGAGCTGCTTCAATTTGATTAGTTGTAATCCAAGCACCTTCTTTTGCCATCAATCCATATTCACCAAAACTTAAAGTTGTATTTCCTTTTGCTTTTCCTTCATAAGGTAATCTATGAACTCTTCTATATTTAACTCTTGCTGGAATTAAAGCCATATTACTTACCTCCTTTATCCTTGGTTGGAAGGATTTCGCCTTTATATATCCATACCTTTACACCTATTTTACCAAATGTTGTATCAGCTTCACTTTGAGCATAATCAACATCAGCTCTAAATGTATGAAGAGGAATGGTTCCTTCTTTATATCCTTCACTTCTTGCCATGTCAGCTCCCCCTAAACGACCTGAAACACTTGTTTTAATTCCTTTAGCTCCAGCTTTCATAGCATTTTTAATTGCACGTTTTTGGGCCATTCTAAATGAGGCTCTATTTGATATTTGTTTTGCTATTGAATCAGCAACTAATTTTGCATTCATATCGGCTTTTTTAACATCAACAATTGATACTTGAACAGGATGACCAACAACTTTACTTAAATCCTTTTTAAGTTTTTCAATTTCTTCGCCACCTTTACCGATTAAAACTCCAGGTTTTGCAGAATGAATTGTTACTTCACATCTTTTTTTATTTCTTTCAATTTCAACTTTAGCAATACCTTTATCAACTAAATTTTTATCAATATATTTACGAATTTCAATATCTTCTAATAAATATTTTGAAAAATCTTTTTTAGGAGCATACCATTTAGATTCCCAGTCTTTATTAATACCAATTCTTTGTCCTATTGGACTTACTTTTTGTCCCATAATATCTCCTATCTCTCCTCAACACTAATAACAATGTGACTAGTTCTTTTATCTTTACGTCCTATATGACCTCTTGAATCAAACATCATTCTTTTCATAACAGGACCAGCATCAACTCTTGCCTCACTTACATATAATTTTTCTTCATTCATCTTGTTATTATTAATAGCATTAGCTTCTGCTGAATTTAATACTTTTAAAATCATTCTTGATGCTTTTGTATTATAATTTTTTAAGATGGTTTTTGCATCTGCAACCTTTCGTCCACGAATTAAATCTATAACAAGTCTTGCTTTAATAGGTGAAATACGTTGCATTTTTGCAATTGCTTTTGCTTCCATACTTATTTCCCTCCTAGTTATTTAACTATTTATCTTTGTTTTCGCCATGTCCACCAAACTTACGAGTTTGTGAAAATTCACCTAATTTATGTCCGACCATATCTTCAGTTACATAAACGGGAATAAATTCACGTCCATTGTGAACTGCAAATGTATGACCAATAAAATCAGGGTAAATAGTAGAACGACGAGACCAAGTTTTAATAACTTCTTTCTTTCCAGTTTCATTTAAAGTTTTGACCTTTTTTAATAGCCTTTCAGCAACATAAGGTCCTTTTTTTAGACTTCTTGCCATATTTACTCTCCTTATTTACCGTTTCTTCTCTTGACGATTAACTTATCGCTTGCTTTATTTTTACGAGTTTTATATCCAAGTGCTGGTTTACCCCAAGGTGTAACTGGTCCTTTACGTCCAACAGGAGCACGACCTTCTCCACCACCATGTGGGTGATCATTAGGGTTCATAACAGAACCACGAACAGTTGGGCGAATTCCTAAATGACGAGTTCTTCCTGCTTTTCCTAAACGAACTAATTCATAATCAGCATTTCCAACTTCACCAATAGTTGCCATACATGTTCCAAGGATTTTTCTTTGTTCACCACTTGAAAGTCTAATCATTACATATTTGCCTTCGCGACCTAAAATTTGAGCACTATTTCCTGCACTTCTAGCAAGAGCTCCACCTTTTTTAGGACGAAGTTCAATATTATGGATTACTGTACCTACTGGAATATTCATAATAGGTAATGCATTTCCAATTTTAATATCAACATTTTCACCACTTATAATCACGTCATCAACTTTTAAATCACGTGGAGCAATTATATATCTTTTTTCTCCATCAACATAATTGATTAAAGCAATATTGGCACTTCTATTTGGGTCATATTCTATACTTGCAACACGACCTGGAATATCGAATTTATTTCTTTTAAAATCAATAATACGATATTTTCTTTTTTCGCCTCCACCTTGATGTCTTACAGTAATACGACCTTGATTATTACGTCCACCATTTTTCTTTATAGTTACAGTTAGACTTTTTTCAGGAGTACTTTTAGTAATTTCTTCATTTATTAAAGTACTCATTTTCCGTCTAGCATTTGTAGTTGGTTTAAAATTCTTAATAGCCATGAAGTTTCCTCCTTCTAGTTAAGTTCAATCGTTTGTCCAGCTTTTAAAGTAACAATTGCTTTTTTGCAACGATTACTAAGTCCTGTATAACGACCAACTCTTTTTTTCTTTACTTTCATATTTAAAGTACTAATGTTTTCTACTTCTACTTTAAATATTTTTTCAACAGCTTCTTTAATTTCTCTCTTAGTTGCTTTTTCAGAAACTTTAAATGTATATTGATTTAATGTTTCTCCATTTTTACTTTTTTCAGTTATCAAAGGAGCTTTAATAATTTCTAAATATTTTGTATTCATTATTTTAATGCCTCCTCTATTTCTTTGATAGCATCAACTGTTACTAATAGATAATCAGCATTAACAATATCTAAAACATTTAATTCAACTGGTTCCATAATTAAGATATTTTGTAAATTACGACTTGCAAGAATTACATTTTCAGTTAATTCTGGCATTACGATTAATACTTTTTTATCATTTATAGAAAGCTCAGTTAGTAATTTTAACATTTCTTTTGTCTTTGGAGTTGTAAGTTCAATCTTATCAACAACAATAATTTCTTTATCTTTATTTTTATATGATAAAGCTGACTTTAATGCTAATTGTCTTTCTTTACGATTCATTTTAATTTTGTAATCACGTGGGATTGGACCTAGAGCTACTCCGCCACCTCTCCATTGTGGTGCACGAATTGAGCCTTGTCTTGCACGACCAGTACCTTTTTGACGCCATGGTTTTCTTCCGCCACCTGATACTTCACTTCTATTTTTTACTTTATAAGTTCCTTGGCGAAGCCCACATCTTGCAACATTAATTGCATCAGTTAATACGTTATCATTTGGGGTAATGCCAAACACTTCTTTACTTAGTTTAATATCATTAACTTTTTCCATTTTAATCCTCCTCTCTCACAAGTTAAAAAATTATTCTTGTGATGATTCCTCTCCACTTGCTTCTTCTACTTGTTCTACAGTAGTATTTTCAGTTTTAGTTTCTTCTTTTTCTTCTTCACTAGCAGCTGGAGTTTCTACTTCGTAAACAACTAATTCTTCTACTTTGTTTACTTTGTCAGGATTTTTAACTGCTGTTTTAATTATAACTAAAGAGTTTTTAGGCCCTGGAACATTTCCTTTAATTAAAACAAGATTATTTTCTAAATCAATTTTAACAATTTCAAGATTTTGAACTGTTGTTAAAACGTGTCCCATATGTCCTGGTAACTTCTTACCTTTTAAAACATGCATTGGAAGAAGTGTACCCATTGAACCTACACCTCTATGGTATTGACTACCATGTCCCATAGGTCCTCTTGTTTGATTATAACGTTTAATAACACCTTGGAATCCTTTACCTTTAGAAATTCCAGAAACGTCAACCATTTCTCCTTCTTGGAATATACTAGCATCAACTTTAGCTCCTAATGTATATTCATTAATATTTACTCCCCTTATTTCTCTTAAGAAGCGCTTAGGTTCTGAACCTGCTTTTTTCAAATGACCAAGAGCTGGTTTATTTAAACTTTTTTCACGAGTTGTAAAACTTCCAAGTTGAACAGCTTCATAACCATCTTTTTCAAGGGTCTTAATTTGTGTTACAACATTTGGTTCAACTTCAATTACTGTAACAGGAATTAATTTACCACTTTTTGAAAATACTTGAGTCATTCCAATCTTTTTACCTAAGATTCCTTTCATTTTTAATTCCTCTCTTTCTTATTATTTGTTTTGTTTAATATCAATATCAACACCACTTGGTAAATCAAGATGAGTTAAAGCATCAATAATTTCCTTACTAGGATTTTTGATATCAATAAGTCTCTTATGTGTTCTCATTTCGAATTGTTCACGTGAATCTTTATACTTATGAACTGCTCTTAGAATTGTAAACTTTAAAGTTTCAGTTGGAAGTGGTACTGGTCCACTAATTTCTCCTCCTGCTCTTTTAACAGTTTCAACAATTTTAGTACAAGCATTATCAAGTACACGATGATCATATGCTTTTAATCTTATGCGAACTACTTGTTTTGACATTATACTGTCACTCCCTTCGTCTATATCTGGTATAGGCTTGCTCCGCGCAAATAACCCGAACAACGCGCCCTCGCGTATCGGCAACCTTGCACATCTAAGCAATCAAACACGACTAGTATTCTATCATAGCAAAACCATTAAAGTCAAGCATTTTTTAAAGCTTTTTGAACTTTTTAAGGCAAATTCAAGTAATACTAAAAAATCGATAACCAAACTATAAAATTAAATGTCAAAAATAATTAATATATGCAATTAATTTAATAAAATTTCCTATAATTAAAAAGAGCTTATTTATTTTTAAATAAAATCTCTTTTTAAATACTAATTTTTAATAAATCAATTAAAATTCCAACCAAAGAACCTATTATATATAATGATAATAAAATTAATATATTTTCTTTTTTATCTTTATTTACTTTAAATAAAACTAATAACCCAACTCCTGCTCCAGTTAAAAGTCCTCCAATTAACATTCCGGTTGTAATCATTCCTTTTATATAAAGTTCTGTGATAATAACACTAGCACAGCAATTAGGAATTAAGCCTACTAAACTTGCAAGTAAAGGTCCAAAATAATGTCCTTTTGATAATAATTTAGTTAAAATAGCACCTCCTGAATAATCAATTATTAAATTTAAAATAAATGTAGTTATTAAAATGAAAAAACTAATTTTGATAGTATGAATCAAACTTGATTTAATTATACTTTCTTCACAATGGCAATTATCATCATGACAAATAGCCAAATTTTTTATTTCTCTTTTTTTAAAAAATAATAAATCGATTATATAGCCAAAAATAATTGCAATCGTAACTTTTATTAATAAAATTATGATAATTGTTTGAATTTTAACTCCCCCTGCAATTAAAAGTGGAAGCATTTCGTCACTAGTTGATAAATAAACGGCAATTAAAGTTCCTATTGTAATAACTCTACTTGCAAAAAGATTGGTTGCAACGACTGAAAATCCACATTGAGGAATAATTCCTAAAAAGCTACCAACTAATGGTCCAATTTTTTTAGTTTTTAAAATTTCACTTTTGCTTTTAACTTTATGTTCAAGGTATTCCATAACTAAAAAGGCAATAAATAAAAAGGGAACTATTTTTACTGTATCAATTAATGTATCTATTATAATATCAGCCATTTAAATCACCGCCAAAATAATATCACATCTTAACTTTTTTTTCAAGGAATTAAAAATTAACTAATATTAAGTTTACTATCTCCCGTTTTATAGTCAATTGTTATCCCCTCTTGAATATTATAAACAAAGACATGAAATTTAACTCCATAACCATTATCTTCAACTGATAAGGCTTCCATTTCAACCCCGGTTGCTAATAGGTTATTTCCTTCATAAACTGGAGTTACTCTATATAATACATGATTAGAAGTTTCTTTTATATATTTTGCAACTTGATTTTCGAAATCAAGCATGGATTTAGTATTCATATATCTTGTACAGGTAATTAAATTTTTAGGATTAGCATTTTCACCTGTTAATTGATATCCTATTAAATGACAACGATTATATAAATATTTACCATCAACAATATCGTATTTTACAGTATGCCAACCACTAGGTTTTATATTTCCAATTGAACCTCTTTCAACAGTTGGCATAAGGTCTTTACTAATATTAGCAAAGGCAACTCTACTTCGACCTAAAATATCTAAATTACTATATTTTTCAAAACTATCACTTTTTAAATCGGCTTCACTGAAATTAGGAATATTGTTATTAATTAAAACGTAATCTCGTCCTGAATATGGAGGTAAATCTGATATAGCATATGATTGTCCTGGTATAATACTAACTAAAAAACTAGTAATAGAATTACCATAATATCCAAGAATAATTACTAATAATAATATAATTATTTTAAAAACTAATTTCTTATTTTTCTTCATATACATCCTCTATAATAACTTTAAACTAAGTTCTTATAGTTGTCAATCTAGTTTCAAACTTTAAATCTATTTTCCTATAATATATTTAAACACTTATAATAAAAAGATTGCTATATCAATAACAATCTCTTGAATAATTAATTTCAACTTTCTTCGAAAGATAGTTGAAAAAGAACTTTAGTTTCCGATTTTTACTTCATACTTATTGCCCGACAGTTTTTTATTTCTATAAAAAAAGACGATTTGCTATCTTTAGCTCTTTCGCCTTTTATTCTTGATTTAAGCAACTCTTTTTGTTATTATTAATTAGATTACAAAATAATAAAGGAGTTGCTATAATGTTAGTATATAATAATTATAATCTTTTTGTAAATAACTTTTCTCAATTTTTGTAGACAATTCATAAAAAAGTCAGTGAATAAGATTTAAAGGAAAAAGTCATATTATAGATGGTGATAAAATA
>CANQMV010000018.1 GCA_947625085.1 uncultured Bacilli bacterium | reverse complement strand
CAACGAAATGCAAGAAAAAAAGATAACTTTTTTGAAAATTTTATCTTTTTTCTAAAATTAACTGTGAATTGTAACAAGGGATTTAAATATTTATTTTTAAATAGCAAAAAGACTAATTTTTTTAAATGCAACCTTTAGAGGAAACATTATTTTATAATTAGTCTTTTTAAGCAACTGTAAGTTTTTTCTTTTTTCGAAACTTTTTAGTAAAAAAAGCTAAAATTTTTGTTAGTAAATCATAAGAATAGAAAGAGAAAATGATAAGTAAGAATGTTATTAGGCCAATTGGTAAATTAAGAGCTTTTAAATCAAAGAACGTGTATTGGAAGAATGAACCATATAAAAAGGCTAATAATAAAGATATAAATAAAGTTAATCGTAATAAATTAAATGGTTTAGAAACATGATATAAATGAATAAAACCAGTTATACCAGTAATTAAAACGGCAAGCGAATTGATAACATCATCTTCTAAATTAAAGGCGGTTTTAAATAAAATAATAATTACAATATCTAAAAAGACAGTTATTCCGGCAGGAATACTATTTTTAAAAATTTTTAAGATAAAATTTCCTTCTACAATATTGGTATTTGGTTCTAAGGCTAATATAAATGAAGGAATTCCAATTGTACAAGCAGTAATTAAAGTTAATTGAATTGGAATAAAGAAATATTCATTTCGAGTAAATAGACAAGTTAAAATAATTAAAATTGTATAAATCGTTTTTACTAACAAAAGCGAAGAACTTCTTTCAATATTGTTGATTGTTCGTCTTCCTTCTTTTACGATATGAGGCATAGAAGCAAAATTATTATCTAAAAGAACAATTTGACTAACTGCTCGGGCTGCATCACTTCCACTTGCCATTGCAACAGAGCAATCCGCTTCTTTTAAAGCTAAAACATCATTAACCCCATCACCAGTCATTGCAGTTATAAAGCCTTGTTTTTTCAAAGACATAATAATATTTTTTTTACCACTTGGAGTTACTCGTCCAAAAATATCATTTTCTAAAACAGCTTTATCTAACTCATTATCAGCAATTTGACTTGCATCAATAGCTTTTAAATCATAAGTTATCCCTGCCCTTTTAGCTATATTTAAAACTGTAATTGGATTATCACCAGAAATTATTTTAATTTTAACACCTTGGTCTTTAAAGTATTCTAAAGTATCTTTAGCTTCTTCTCTTATCTCATCTTCAATTAAAACAAAGCCAACTATTTCTAAATTATGAGGAGTATTATTTAAAGGTAATTTATTTTGAGCTACTACTAATATTCGATAATCTTCTTGATATTTATCAATCAAAGAATAATCTCTTTTCATATCCTTAAAAACATATTCATAAGCGCCAATATAAAAACTTGTGTCATTTATTTGAACTGCACTAAATTTTCTTTCAGATGAAAAAGGAATTGTATCTTTAACCTCAACTTTAATTTCCTCTTGATATTTAGCTTTTAATGCTTTAAAAGTTGGACTTTCATCATATAAACTATTAGTAAGTTTTAAAAGAATTTGGTTAAAATCATTTTTACTATAATTACTATCTGGAATAATATCATATATTTTCATATTTCCGGTTGTAATAGTACCGGTTTTATCTAAACAAATAACATTAACTCGGGACAAAGTTTCAATACAATATAATTGTTGAACCAATACTTTAAATTTACTAAGTCTAATTATACTAACTGCCATTACGGAACTAGTTAACAAAACAAGACCTTCTGGAATCATCCCAATAAGGGCTGCTACTGTATTAATAATTGCATCACTTACTGAGGTTTGAATTACAAAATATTGATTACAAAATAAAGCAACTCCTAAGGGAATAATAATAACAGATAAAACTTTAACTATCTTTTCAAATGAATTTAAGATAACTGAATTATTTTCTTTGATGTATTTGGCTTCACTTGAAATTTTATTAACATAATTATCATTTCCAACATGTATAACCGAAGCTGTACAATTACCAGAAACAATAAAACTACCAGATAATAAAGTATCCCCAACTTTTTTTTGAATAGTATTTGCTTCTCCAGTAATAAAAGATTCGTTTACTTCAACTGAACCTTCCATAATCAAACTATCAACCACGACTTGATTACCACTTTTTAAAAGAATAATATCATCTAAAACTATTTTTTCATTTTCTAAACTAATCTCTTTACCATTTCTTAAAACATTAGTCTTCGTACTAGATATAACCGATAATTTATCAATAATCTTTTTAGAAATTATTTCTTGAATTGTACTAATTATAGTATTACAAAAAATAACTCCCATGAATAAACAATTTTTAAGCGAATAAAAAAGTTGACCTGAAAATAAACCGGCTAAAATAACCGCTGTTCCCAAAAAGATATTTAAAAAATTAAAATAGGTAAATAAATTACTAAAAATTATCTCTTTAATACTTTTAGTTATAGGTTGATTGTTATAATTAACTAAATTATTATTAACTCGGTTTAAAACTTCTGTTTCAGTTAAACCAGTTTTAATATCAACTTTCGCTTTTAATTCCGTTTCCATGTCTTCCTCCATTATTTTTATTTATTATTTTTAGGTTTTATTTTAAAGATTTTTAGAACCTTTTTTATTAAAATCTTAATAAGTGATTTATTTAAATAATAAGAATAGAAAATAGCAATTAGTAAAGCTAATAAAGCAAATAAATAATTTTTAGTATAGTATAAAATAGTTACTACTCCAAGGACTAAAATATTTAAAAGTTGATATTTATCTTTTTTTAAAATTAAATATTTTTTTAATTTGAAATTTCGATAAATATAAATTATAAAATAAGAAATCGTTGTTGCTAAAGCGGTTGCATATAAACCAATTTTAGAAATTAGCAATAAGCCAATTCCAAAGTTAATAAGAGCTGAAATTAAGGCTGTTTTAGCTAAAATTTTGGTATCTTTATAGGCTGAAAAAATCCCACTACAAAAATTTGACATATTAGAAAAATATACAGAAACTACCATAATTGGAATATAATAATAAGCCTCACGGTAATCATTTTTAATTAAAATATTAAATACAAAAGGAAGCATTGCAATTATTAAAATTGAAACACAAATCAAAAAATGTTTTAAATTTATATAAATACTATTATAAAAATCATCTTTATCTTCTTGATTTAAAACTTTACTTGCTGATTCTTTCCATGATAAATTAAAATAACTATAACAAGTATTAATAATCGTTGGAAATCTGTTTCCAACAGAATAAATTCCGTTTTTTGCTTCTCCTAAAAAATTAATAATTAATAAGCGGTCAGTTAAAGCAATTGCATTCCAAGAAATACTATTAGGAACTAAAGGAAATGAATATTTAACCATTTCTTTAACTCGTTTTTTTTGTATATTTTTAAAATTAAGGTATTTATAAATTTTTATTTTATAAAATAACCAAATAGATATTAAAGTATTTCCAATTATATAAGATAAAAATAAACTTATAAGTCCAAATTTAAAAACAACAATAAATAAAATATTTAAAAGAATCGTTGCAAAGCTTGATAAAAAACTAAAAAGCGAATATAACTTAAATTTACTAAGCCCTCTAGCTGATGAACCAGCTAAAGCTGAAATAATACTTGCTAAGATATAAAAAATTAAATATACCGTATATGGATAATTAAGAATAGTTCCAAAGATAAAAATAATAAGACTCCAAATTAAAAAACTTAGAAGTGAAAATAAAATTGTAATTGAAAACACTTCTTTTTTAGCATGCTCAGTATTAGCATCTATTAAAAACCGAAACATCCCCTCTTCCATCAGTAAAGTAATGCAGGGAATTAAAAAAATAGAGATGGTATTTAATAAATCATAAGCCCCATATTCACTTGCTTTAAGTAAACTTGTATAAAGAGGTAAAAGTAAAAAACTAACAAGTTGGGTACTAAATTTACCAATGGAAATTATTATAGTATTTTTAATAAGTTCTTTTTTCTGGTTCATTGTTATCACACTCTTACTAAGTATAACACGCTTGAAAAAATATGTAAACAAGGAAGAAAAAAAGATTTGACACTTAAATATCAAATCTTCCCATTAAAAGTTTCTTTTTCTTTTTAGATTTATATTGAAGATATATTCCACTTCCAACAATAATAATGGCAAGTGTTGAAACTATTACTGATAAAATTACTACTGTTTTATTATCTTTTTTGGAATTTTCATCATTTAAATATGAATTATCATTAAGATTAGAATTAGAATCATTATTTTCTTCAACGTTATCTTGAATTTGATTATTATCATTATCACTAGTTGAATTATCAGGTTCTATATTATTAGAGTCTCCAACTTCTTGATTGGTATTTTTATCATTAGTTGGTGTTTTTTGACTATTACTACTTCCATTTGAATTAGTATTAGAATTAGCATTACTATTACTATTATTGGAACTATTATCTTGATTATTATTTACTTCATTTTGATTAACATTATCGTTTTGATTTTCAGTTTTGTTATTTGAAGATGTTGTATCATTACCGTCGTTATCTTTTTTATCATCAACTTCTTGATTTGGTTTATTGTCAGTTTCTTTATTAACTAAATAAGTAAAATTTGAATTATCAAGAATAGAAATTTCCTCATTTAATATATTTTTTAATTTCCAACTATTATCAAGAAAACTAAGATTTTGACAATTTAGAGAATAATCAACATTTTCAACCCCAGTTGCTTCAAAAACAAACGTTCCTAAAGATAATATTTTTTGTTGATTTAAAAGATTATGATTAGCTCCAATTCCGCCAGTTGTAACTTTAATATTTAAAGTTTTTGTATTACTATCATACTTTTGATTAACTGTATAATTATTAACTTTATATGAGTTATTAAAGTTAAATGTTTTTAAATTAACATTTCCAGTAATTTGAAATTGAACATCAATTCCTCCAACAAAGCCTTCTTCAAAGTTTATAGTAGTATCAACCATACCATTGTTTACTTCGGTAAAATTGACTTTAGTTATAGCTTTAGCAGAAAAGAAAGGACAAAGCATAAAAATTGTAAATATAATTATTAGTCTTAATTTTTTCATGTTATCCTCCACCCTAATCTTCAACTCCAGTATCAACTATTGAAATTGATTTTAATTCATTATATTTTGGTAAATTAGAAATATTAACTGAGGTACTTGTTAAACGTTGTCCTCCTTTAGTAATAGCATCGTTTACTCGGTATAAATTTGCCCTTACTGCCTCATTTGCTGCTAGAATTTTTTCATATTCTTCTTGAGTCATTACATAAAACCAAATTCCACTTGCAACTTCATAAACACTCATATCATCATTAACATTGGCAAATAATAATTGATATCCTTCATAAATTGTTGTCGAATCAGAAGCAGAAGCAATTGTTAGAATATTGAATGATGGACTTCCACGATATTCTCCTTTAAGAACAACCGAACCTTTAAGGATTTTTCCTTTATCACCAAGTGATTCATCAAAAACATAATCACTTTCTAATACCCCAATAGTTGGCGTTCCATCATCAAGCATTGAAATATCAACATTATCTCCAGGAGGTGCAATTACATCTATTTCAGCTCCAGAAATACCATTTTTATTACCTACGGCTTCGATTTTTATATAAGAAATATCATTATAAGTCCAAAGTTGATTTTTACTGGTTGTTCCTTCTTTCATGAAATAAATCAAATCTTCGTAGTTTTTTTCACTTGTAAGATTAAATTTACCAGTAGCAACTTCAATCCAATCTTCAGTATCATTTCTTCTTACATAAACTTTATAGTCACGAATAGCATTAGCATCTAATTTAGAGTCATTAACTAATGCTTTATATTTAATACCAGTAACTGAATATTTATCATTTAAATTAATAATTACATAAGGATTATCACTAGAAGTAGTAAGTGATACATTGTCCCCTTTCATAGTAAGATTTGTAATTCTTTCTACTCCATTAAAGAAAGTTTCTTTATTACCATCAATTAAGTTATTTACTGATAATTTATCATAATCCATTGAATCATCTTCAAAATCAAACTTTTCACCTTTAGCTTTATAATTAGATTCAATTGTAAAACTATCTTTTGAACTTAAACTACCATCGCTTGCAATTTTAATTTCTTTTAAAGGATTTGAAGCTACTTTATTTAATAAATAGTCATAAGCAACAACTTGGTAAGTAAAGGTTCTATTATTTAATGAACCTAAACTGTCAACATAAGTAGTATTATCTTTTTCAAGAAAAGCAATTGGAACATTGTTACGAAGGATTTCATAACCTAAAAGTTTTTCTTTTTCACTTTGATTAGAAAGGTCAAAGTTTAAAGTAACTTGTTTATTTTCGTTATCTACTTTAGAAATTTCTGCTGAAACAGTTAAATCACCAAATTTAGTGCCTCCTGCTAAGCGGTATCTTCTTGCTTCATCATTTAAATATTGAATTGCTCTTGTTTCTTTTGGAAGTTTTAATTCATCTTTTAAATAAGTTTTTAAGGAATCACTTGCAACTAAGCCCCAAGTTTCAAAGAAATCAGTCAAATCTTTAGAAGCAGATTTAGAAGCAAATAAAATTAATAAGTCATCTTTACTAAAATTTAAGGTATTATCATAAGTTCTTGAAAGTTGATTAATTCTTGCATATATTGAATTTGTATCTTCAAAAGTTAATTTATCATCATATGCTAAGTGTAATTGCCAGTACATTCCAAGTTGAACAAAAACATTTTGAGCTTTACCAATGGTATGTGATGTAACTTTATCATAAATTTTTGGATAAATTTCACTTAACTCTAAACGTGATTTATCTTTATCGTTACTAGTTTGAGCAAGTAAGGAATAAACGTTATTAGTAACTTCAGCATAGACTAAATTACCTTGATTAATTTGATGTCCAACTTCATGGCTAATTCCCCAGCCAAAGTAACCGGTTTTCGTTTTAGTATTGCTATTTGCTTGAATTAAACCAGCAATAGATGAATATTCAATTCCAATATGATATCCTCCAGCATACATAAACGCTCCATCAAACATCCGCATGTAACGAATATTAATTCGAGATTTAGGAAATTCGTTCTTACTATCACTTGCATTAAGACTTAATCCTTTTTGGCGATAAAATAATTCCATCATTTCATCAAATGCTTCGCAAGAATTATAAACACGATTTATTTTTTCTTCATCTGTTTGAAGACCAGAATTAATAGCATCTAAAACCGCATTAGCAGAAACTGAGAATAAACCATGTTTAGTAACAATTTCCGTTGCTCCTAAAACACTAGTTCGTGGGTCAAAATTTCCTTGATATGTTTCTTTTAAAGTTTCTATATGTTTATTAAGACTTGTTATATAGTTTTTAATTGCTTCTTTTTTACTTTCTTCAGTATTAAGAAGAGAAGTATCTAAAACTGGTATTTTCGTTCCCCCACTAACGCGAATTTTAATTGGTTTAGTTGCATCTGGCGTACTCGTATAACGGACATAAACACTTCCGCCTCTTTCAGCTAAAGCATTACCAATTTGGGGAACCTCAACAATATTTAAACCTTTATTTAAGGTCCGATAAGTAGTTTGCCATTTATTAGCTTCTGCATAGTACTGAGTGAAAACTAATTCAATATTTAATTTACCTTCACTACCAACGTAAACATTTAATTTTTCTTTTGGTTTTACAGAAATACCAAGTGGTTGATAATCATTAATTGTCATTGCAAATCCTAAATGACCATTATAACTATTTGAAACATTTGGATTTAATGTAATAACATCTTGTAAAGCTCTATCATTTAAAATATCTAAAGCATAATTTAAATCATTTAGAATACTTTCACGATATGGATTATATTCACCATGGTCTTTAATATCAGCACGTTTTTTTAATTCATTAATTGTACTTTCGGTAACATCCTTTTTAAGTTCAACTCTTAAATCATCAACGAATAAATTAGCAACATCAGAAACTAATGAATCATATTCATATAAATTAATTTCAGATATTTGAACTAAATTACCATTTCCAGCAACTGTTATTCCAAATTGAACGGCTGATGCGTTAATTGGTTCTTCAAGTTTTAGAAGATAATAAGTTCGGTTATTTTCATCTTTTAATTTAGTAAGTCTACCTTGAACGGTTGTCATATTTTTGTCGGTATAAGAATCAACATCATTCCAATAATGAAGTACGGTATCACTTTTATCAGTTGCATTCTTATCATAAGTTCCACTTTTATATTGATATGGATAACTATCAGGAACACTTAGAACAAATTCATCCATTTTATAAGTTTTATCAAGAACAACAATTGGAACTCCTATTCCTGAATAATAAGTTCCGGCACTCCATGATTCTAATTCCCAATAAGTTTGGAATTTATTATCAACTATTGAAAACTTATCGCCATTTACCATGCGACCATCTTTATATATAACATCTTTAATATGATTGGTCTTTTCAGCTCCAATATCATCATTTATTATTTTATATTTAGGAACAATTGTTGCATCAGCTTTTAAAGTTTTAGCTTTAACAACTTGTGATTTTCCTCCTTCACCTAAATCATTATTACCAGTTATATATACTTCATATTCCATAGATTCTTTTAAACCTTTTAAAGAATAGTTAGTACTAGTTTGATTTTTAACACTTTGATATTCTTCGCTTCCAACTTCTTTGAAGTAGATATTATAACTTTTAGTATCATCCATCTTTTTCCAACTTAAATCAAGAGAAGAATATCCCGGAGTAATTGTAACATTATCAACAGGTGGTGGTAAGCGATTAGCTTTTGGACTCGCTTCAATTTCTTCACTAAACTTACTTTCCCATTCTTGATATACAGCTTGAACAGCAATTTTATAAATTTCATAATTTTTTAAATCGGTAATTGTAAAAGTTGTATAAGTTGTTTGGAAGATTACGCCATTCATTTTTGGTCCAGTTACTTTAATTTCATATCCCGTAACATTTGGAACGGGATTAAAAGTAACGGTTAATTGTTCACTTACACTATCATCAACCTTAATATTTTTAGGAATGTAAAATCCTTCTGGTTCTTTGGTTTCCATTTTAACATTATTTAAAAATTCTACTTTAGCAATATCAGCTAAATTATCACTTTTGGTTTCAGTAATTACAAGGGTTACTTTCTTAACAGCAATTTGTCCTTTTAAATCAATGATAATTTCGCCATCAGTTACTAAATCTGTAAAGGTATCAAAGTCTGAATTATCTTTAACTATTCCTGAAAATTCTTTTAAAACGCCATTAATATCTTCAACAATTGCTTTAATTTTATTAATACCATGTTCTCCAACTGCAACTCGAATTTGACTCATATCAATTACTGAATCTTCGTCTTTACCAAGGTTCATAACTAAATTAATAGGATTATCTTCATTAACTTCTTTTCCATTACTAGCTTGAAGAGTAACTCCACCATTATCTGAGAAAATACTACTTAAACTACCACTATTAGGAACAATAGTTCCCTCTTCTACTTCAAATTCTAAATTACTATTATCTATAATTGCACTCGTATTTTCTTCTTTAAAAGTAGCATTTTTCCCGTTAATAACCGCAGTAATATAATTTAAATCAGCAATATTAACAACTCCATCTAAATTTAAATCAGCTGTTAAATTATTATTATCAATTGCACTAAGCATTAAATTAGCATCCTCTAAATCTACTTTCGCGTCTTGATTAATATCACCAATTTCAAACATTCCAGCTTCATCGGTTAAACTGATTCTTTTTGAAAAATCATCTAAAGTAACAGGCATTTGATAGGTAACAAAATTCGTTCCTTTAACTTGAATTTGATAATCACCTTTTTTTAACCCATAAAGATTAAAGGCTACATAAACAATATTATTATTATAATCAATTCCAGCTAATAGTCCTCCTTGATTATCTCTTTTAGTAGCAGTTAATCTTATATTTTCAGAATCAATTTTGACACTTTTTTCTAAATAACCAAGATTAGTATCAGTTATTTCTTTTAAATTAACTAAATCAACATAGGCTTTATTAGCATTATCATATAATTGAAAACTAATATCACTAGTTTCCTTATTTCTAACTGGTAACACTAATTGCAATTCAACTTCAATATTTCCTCTTGCTTCAATTTTATCAGTAGCAGCACTAATTGTTTTGTAAACTTTATTGTCAACTTCAAGGGCATTTACTAAAGGATAAAAATTGTTGAATAACATTACACCTAATAAGAATAAATTAAATATTTTTTTAATTTTTTTCATGTACTACACCTCAATTGTATTATATTTAAATATTACTATTAAGTCAATAAAAATATGCATTTTTTTGAATTTTTTTGGAATAGAAAAATAAGGTTTTAAATTGTTTGTTTTTAATTTTTATTTTTTTAATTTAATTACTATTAAAATGTAAAATATTACTTGAATTTTATGTCAAATACCCGTATAATATTTACTGAGGTGTTTATGAAAAAAGGAACGGTTAGATTTGTTACAATTATTTTATTATTAATCATGATTATTTCATTTGTATGTGGATTAATTTATATGTAAGAAATTATTTAAAAAGAGTTTTGCTAATTACTTAGCAAAACTCTTTTTTTTAATTATTTGAATCAGAATTTTTAGTTTCTTTTAATAAATCTCTAATTTCTTCAAGTAATAGTATATCATCAGGCTTTTTAGGTGGCACCTCAGGCTTTTCTTCTTCTTTTTTCTTATGAGCTAACTTATTAAATACTTGAATTATTATAAATATTGACATAGCAATAATTAAAAAATTAATTATATTTTGAATAAAGTTTCCAATTAAAATTGACGAATTATGATATGTAATTTTAAGACTTGTAAAATTAATCCCTCCAATAATAATTCCAACAACTGGCATTATAACATCATTTACTAAACTAGTAACAATGGCATTGAAAGCATTTCCAATAACAACAGCAATTGCTAAATCAATAACATTCCCTTTTGATATAAATTTTTTAAATTCATGAATAAATTTTTTCATTCTCTTACTCCTTATTTAGTTCCATAAATTCTATCTCCAGCATCACCAAGTCCGGGAACAATATAACCATTTTCATTTAAGCTTAAATCTTTATACGCTGTATAAAGTTCAACATCAGGATGTTCAGTTTGAATTTTTTCAAGGCCTACTGGTGCTGAAATTATAGATAAAAATTTAATTTTTTTAACTCCTCGTTTTTTTAACATGGAAATAGCTGCACTTCCACTTCCGCCAGTTGCAAGCATTGGGTCAAGTAAAATAACTGTTTTTTCTTCGATATTTTTTGGTAATTTACAATAATATTCAACCGGTTCTAAAGTTTCTTCATTTCTATATAAGCCAATATGACCAATTTTAGCATTTGGCATAACTTTTAAAACTCCATCAACCATACCCATACCTGCTCTTAAAATTGGTACAAAAGCATAATTATTTTCATCAATTAACTTTCCTGTTGTAACTTCAATTGGGGTTTTAATTTCAACTTCTTTTAAAGTTGCATCTTTTAAAGCCTCATAACATAAAATTGTTGCAATTTCACTTACTAATTCCCGAAATTCTTTAGTACTAGTTTTCTCATTTCTAAGTATTGAAATTTTATGTTCAATCATTGGATGATTTAAAATTATCTCTTTCATAATTCACCTCAAGGAAAATATAACATAGCAATTTATTTTTTGCAACTACATTTGCATAATGAATGTTAAAAAAGAAATATTAGGAAGTGCTTTTCCACTTTTTATATCATAATCAAGTTTAGCAAGGCAAAAAAGTAAATTTAAAAGTTCTTCTTTACTATAACTATAACTTTTATTCCTTGCCAGTTTAACTGGATATTCTTTAACTTGTAAAATCTCACTTATTTCATAATCACTATGTTTAAAAAGAACTTTTACATTGTAAATTAACCGAATTTGATTACTAAGTAAAACTAAAATTTGAAAAATTTCAGTCCCATTTTCTAAAAAATAATTATATAATTCATAACTTTTCTTTTTATCTTTTTTAATAATTGCCTCGATTAAATCAAAAATAGTTCCTTCTTGATTTTTATTACTAACTAAATCAATATCTTCAATCAAAATAGTCTTGGTATCTTCTTTATAACTTTTTAATTTTAAAAGTTCTTCTTTAATAACTTGAAAATCATGACCTACTTTATCAATAAAATATTTTATAGTTTTAATATCCATTTTATAATCTTCTAAATTATCTTTAATAAAACTTTCAACACTTTCATCTTTTACTTTAATAAGTTTAAAATATTTAATAAGAGAACTTGTCGTTTTTAATCGATTATTAATTTTATTAGTAATTAATATTAAGATATTATCACTAGGATTTTCTAAATATTTTAGAAATTTTTTTAAGTTAAATTCGTCCCCTACTTTTTCTTCTAAAAAAGTAGGATTTGTACAAATAATTACTTTTTGTTTTAGAAACATATCATAAGTATCTAATGCTTCGATTACATCATCAATAGTTGCAACTTGTAAATCATATTTAATAATTTCGATTTCATTTTTTATTTTTTTTGTAATATTTTGAATTTCTTTTTGAATTAAAATATCACTAGCACTTTCTATTATATAAAGCCGCTCTTTCATCTTTAAATACCATTTTTAATTTCTTCAAATACTTCATCAATTTTGCTAATATCTTTTCCGGCTCCACTTGCAAATTTTAAGGAACCACCACCATTACCAAGTGATTTAGTAGCAATTAATTTTACCATTTGACTTGCATCAATTCTTGAATTACTACGAGCGGTAAATGTTGCTGTATTATTTTTAATATTAGCAATTAAGATAAAAATATTTTCATATTTATTAGCAAGCGTATCTAAGATATTTTTTAAGGAATTATTATCTTCATCATGAACTTTTAAAAGTAATAAATTAATATCTTTAACTTTTATAATTTTATTTTCATATTCTTTTATAGAAGAAATAGCACTTTCTTGTTTTTCTTTTTGATATTTTTTTTCAAAATCATGAACTTCTTGATTAATTTCACTATCTTTTTCTTTTAATTCAATAATATCTTTATAACTTAATGGTTTTGAAGCATCATAAGTTAGTTTTAAATTCATTTTTAAGCCATCATTTTTAGCCATTAAAGTAATATTTTTAGCTTTCATTATATTTTTTACAATATTATCATTATATGGTTTTGCAATTTTTAGTAAAGCATCTTCGATACTATCTCTAGTTACTGCAGTAATTCTATAAGTATTACTACCTTTATTTTCAATTGATGTGATAGCAAATCTTTTAATATCAGAAGTGTTTTTAACATGACAACCGCCACATAATTCTTGAGATTCACCAATTACAACTACGCGAACTTTATCTTTATATTTAGAAGTAAATAAAGCCATAACTTCGTTTTTATCAACTTCACTATATTTTTTTTCAACAGTTTTTCGAGTTATTTTTTTCTCTATATATGAATTAACAAATTCTTCAACTTTAATTAATAAATCATCACTAATTTTTCCTCGATAATTAAAATCAAATCTTAAGTAATTATCAGCAACAAAACTTCCAGCTTGATGAATTTCTTTGGAAATTAATTTTTGAAGTGCAAGTTGTAATAAATGAACTGCTGAATGGTTAGCTTCAATTTTTAAACGTCTTTCTTTATCAACTAATTCTTGAACTTCGGAGTTAACAGTAATTTTTCCACTTAAAAGTTTAACTTTTAAAATATTTTGACCATTTGGAGCTTTAAAAACATCTAAAACTCTAGCTTTAAAATCAGAGCCAATAATCATACCAGTATCGCTTATCTCCCCACCCGCTTCAGCATAAAAGCAGGTCTTATCAAGAATAACCATTCCTTCTTTAGTTATTGAATCACAAAATTTATCATTTTTTATTAAGCCAATAACTTTTCCTTTTAATTCATAAACTTCATAGACAAACGTTGATTCATCATGATAATTTAGTAATAATTCATTTTGATTTTGCATTGATTCTTGTTGTTTTTGATTACTTTTAGATAGATTTTTTTGTTTTTCCATGCATTTATCAAATTCTTCTTTACTAGTCGTATAACCTTTTTCTAAAAGATATTCAAGGGTTAATTCGAATGGAAATCCATAGGTATCATATAATTTAAAAGCATCACTTCCACTAATTGTATTATCAAGTGATTCATCCATAAATTCAGCTAATTTTTTTAAACCATTATCAAGTGTTTTTAAAAATAATTCTTCTTCTTCTTTGATTAATTTTTCAACCATTTCTTGTTTTTCAAGTAAATATGGATAAACTTCTTTCATATTTAAAACAACCGAATTAACTAATTTATACATGAAGGTTCCTGTAAGACCTAATTTTCTTCCATATCTAACACTTCTTCTTAAAAGTCGTCTTAGAATATAACCTCGACCAACATTATCAAAAGAAGCTCCATCTGCAAGTGCAAATGTTAAAGCTCGAATATGGTCAGCCATAACTTTATAAGGCATTGACCCATCGTATAAAGTATCACTTAATTCTTCAATTTGTTTTATAATTGGTAAAAATAAATCGGTATCAAAGTTACTATCAGCATCTTGAAAAATACAAGCCCAGCGTTCAAGTCCTGCTCCAGTATCAATATTTTTGCTAGGAAGTTCTTTGTAATCTTCGCGTTTAACTCCTTCTTTGGAATTAAATTGACTAAAAACATTATTCCAAATCTCAACGTAACGTTCATTATCTTCGCCTTTTTGAAAATGTTCAAAAGCTTTGGAATCGTAGTCGTATTTTTCGCCTCTATCAAAGAAAATCTCGCTATCTGGTCCACAAGGTCCTTCGCCAATTTCCCAAAAATTATCAGCGAGTTTTACAATATGAGATTTAGGTACTCCTAAACTAACCCATTTTTGATAAGTTTCTATATCATCAGGATAAACTGTAAAATATAACTTTTCAATTGGAATTGCAAAATAAGATTTGCTCGTTAAAAGTTCAAAAGCATAACTGATTGCTTCATCTTTAAAATAATCTCCAATTGAAAAATTACCCATCATTTCAAAAAAGGTATGATGACGTCTTGTTACTCCAACATTTTCTATATCGTTAGTTCTAATACACTTTTGAATATTAGTTAATCGTCTATTATCAGGAACCACTGTTCCATCAAAATATTTTTTTAAGGGAGTAACTCCAGCATTAACCCATAATAAACTATCATCTCCATTTGGGATTAAAGATGAACTTTCAACTATTTTATGACCTTTACTTTGAAAAAAATCAAGCCACATTTTTCTAATTTCTAAACTACTCATTCTTTTCATATTTACCACCTACTTTGCATAATGATAAGACTTTATTAACTACTTCATCAATTGTCATTTCTGATGAATCAATTAAAATGGCATCTTCTGCCTGTTTTAAAGGACTATTTTCTCTATTAGTATCTCGGTAATCTCGCTCTTTTATATCTTTTTCAATTGCATCTAAACTAACCTCAAGTCCTTTTTCTATTTGTTCTTTATATCTTCTTTTTGCTCTTTCTAAAACACTTGCTGTTAAAAATATTTTTAAATTGGCATTTGGTAAAACAACTGTTCCAATATCGCGACCTTCCATAATTACATTAGCTTCTAAAGCCATTTTTTGTTGCATGCTTACTAATTTTTCGCGAACACAATCAAAGACACTTACTTTGCTTGAAGCGCGACTAGCTTCTTCCGTTCTAATTTCTAAACTTACATCTTCGGAATTTAAATAAACTTTTAACTCTTTATCTACGTATTTAAGTTTAACATTAATATTATTAAGATTATTTTTAACATTTTCTTCAGTTATTTCTAAATTATGTTTTAAAAAATATAAGCCAACTGCTCGATACATTGCCCCTGTATCTATATAAAGATAATTTAATTTAGCAGCAAGCGCTTTAGCAATAGTGCCTTTTCCAGAACCAGCTGGTCCATCAATTGCAATACTATAATATTTCATAACTTCCTCCTCAAAAACGAAAATAATTTTAAAAACGGAATTTTTTCTATATAAAAAAGACCAACTAGGAGCGAATTGCCGCGTTACCATCCTAATTTGATCTTAATTTTATAACGGTATCCCGAAATCCTAAATAAGCAGCCTTTCATATTAATACATATTAAGTTCCAACAACCCTTAACTTTCTATAATGTTATTAATATTACTTCGAATATTTAATAGATTTTTAATTTACAAAACTATTCTATCATAGATATTTTTTAAATGCTACTATTTTTTTATATTTTTAAGATGAAAGTTTTATTTCATATTATCAGTTCAAACCGATAATATGAATTATCAGTTCAATAATGTTATCAGTTCATATAAGAAAAAACCTCATAAATAAAGGCTTTTTCTTTT
>CANQMV010000017.1 GCA_947625085.1 uncultured Bacilli bacterium | reverse complement strand
TTATAACCTGTATAAATTATATTATTATTACTTGTTAAGATATCACTTTTTAAATATTCTTTATTATCATCTTCACTGATACTATATCTAATATACTCATCATCTAAGACTTGGGCATTTGTTTCATCTAAGGTTGAAGTACTTGTTTCATCTAATAATTTTACTTCATACTTGCCAATTTCTATTGTTCCCGTATTTTCTAACGTTATTTTTACTTCTTGATTTTGAAATCCTTCGGTATCACTTTTTGGAAGTTCTCCTTTTAAATTTAACATAGAGTCACTTGTAACTTTCATTTTCAATTCTCCCGTTTGAAAAGTTATTACTTCTTCTGTTTCATCATGATTTTTTAAAAGTGAATAACTACTTCCAATAAATAACATTAAAACAAATACTATAATTATAACTAATATTTTTCTTTGACTTTTAACAACTTTTTCATCTATATCTTTTTTTAACAATCTTGGCTCCATCATTTTCTTCCTCCTAAAACTTAAAAAACACCTAAAAACTTGGTAATTTTCTTACCAATTTTTTAAGTGTTATTCTCTTAATATCCTAGGATTTACTTGATATTTAAGTACTATACCCCCCCCATGGTTGACAATTTGTCAACTTCTTTTTGACTTAATTTTTCAGCTATTTTAAACATGAAATCACTTCCTATTTTCTATAACAAGAATATCACAATAAAGTTAGAATAGCAACTTTTTTTGATAAATTCATGATTCCTAATTCAGATTTTTAAATAAACAAAAGCAATTTAATTTAACTTTTTAATTTTTTATTTTTTAAAATAATCTCCATTAAAAGATAAAATCCTAAGTTTAATATTAAACTACTTTGAAATTTAACCAGTAAATCTCTAAAAGTAACCTCACTATAATTACTAAAAGAAACTAATAAAAATAAAATAAAATCATATAAGAATATAAAAACAACAACTAAAATTAAACTAATTACTAAATTACATCTTAGATACTTATCAACTTTTTTAATCAGTTTAGCAAACATTAAAAAAATTAAACTATTAAATAAGAAAATATAAGAAAACAATAAATCATAAAGAAAGCCCATTAAAAAAACTATTTTAAAATATTTTTTATCCTGTAATTTACCATATAAAAAAACTACTAAAGTTAAAGTTAACATTGGATAAAATAAATTTAAATTATGAAAAGAAATAGGAAGAAAATAGCTTAAGAAATAATCTAGTAAAATGGTTATAATAATTAAAATATAAATCATAATTCTTTCCTTTTTAAAACTTTAACAAAATGAAAATCATTAAAATTACTTACTGGTTCAACATTAATAATCTTAGAAACATCATATTTATCATTTTCCATGCTTACTACTTTTCCAATTAAAATACCACTTGGAAAAATCCCCCCCATTCCACTTGTATAAACTAAACTATCTTTAGTAACCTCACTTTGTTTATTAGTTGAAGTTACTTCTAAATAATTATTATTACTATCATAACCAGACATAATTCCATAAACTGTATCATCTTTTAATTTTATCATCACCGAAATTTTATTATTTATATCACTAGTTGTAATTAATTTTACTTCACTGGTCTTTTTACTTACTTTACTTATTTTTCCAATTAACCCATTGCTAGAAATAACTGCCATATCTAAATCTAATCCTGAATCTTTACCTTTATTTATCGTAATGGTATTAAACCAATACATTCTATTTCTTTCTAAAATTAAAGCGGTAACACTATCAAAATCAGTTAAAGTACTACTTAAATCATTTATTTTTAATAATTCTTGATATTCACTTTCGCGTTCTTTCTCAATTCCCTTTTCTAAGTCATCACTAAAAGGTACCTCTCCAGAAATCGCTGATACTGGAAAGTAAATCAAATCTTTCATAAGATAAAATGGATAAAAAAAGTTTATTTTACTTTTTATAGCTACAAATGATATTACATAAATAAGTACCACTATAACAAATGTTTTTATCTTTAACATAACCTACTCCATTAAATGATTTTCATAGAAACTAAAGTAATTATTATCACTTATAATAATATGGTCAATTAACTCAATTCCTTGAATTTTCCCAATATCGATTAAAGTTTTGGTAATATTTATATCAGCAGTACTTGGAATAACATCTCCAGATGGATGATTATGCAAGCAAATAAATCCTGACGCACTACATAAATAAGCATTTTTGAAAACTTCTCTTGGATGAACAATACTCCTATCAATAGTTCCCATAAATAACAATTTCCTTTCTATTAAATTTTTTTTATTATCTAAATATAAAACATAAAAATATTCTTGTTTAAGTCCATAAAATAAATATTTATTATCATTATAAATATCAAGTGGCTCAAGACATTTTTCTTTGATTTTCGTTTTTTTTAAATAAATTCTTTTCCCAAGTTCAGCTAATGCTTGTAATTCTTGTTTTTTTACTTTTCCAAGTCCTTTTATACCATCTAAAGTATGAAAAGTTATCTTTGAAAAATTTTCAATTGTTTCAATTCGCTTTAATATTTCAATAGCAATTTCTTTAGCAGAAATTCCTTTCGTTCCAGTTTTTATAAAAATAGCTAATAATTCTTCATTTGATAAACTACTACTTCCATATTTTTCTAAACGTTCTCTAGGTCTTTCTAAAAGTGGTATTTCTTTAATTAACATAAATTCACCTCAAGATAATATAACCTAAAAAAAGTTTATTTTTATAAATTTAACTCTTTATCTTCAAAAATTTCTTTAATAACTTCTTGAATGTCTTGAACATTTTCTAATTTTTCTAACTCTAAATCAAATTCTTTTAATTTATTTAAAGTTTCACTATTGCTAACATAATCGCTTCTAATATATGTATGAATATCTTTATCATTATAAAAATTTTGAATTTTTAAGGCTGTATTGTAACTGGTGGTAACTCCAAGATAAATATAATATTTATCATCTAGCTCGCGAATGATATAATTTTCTAAATTAGAAGTATTTTGAACGGCTGCCTCTTTTGAAGTGTAAACTCCATATTGAACATAATAAATATTGCCATCATCTTCTAAATATTTAGTTCCATCATAGTTTTTATAGATTAAATTTCCAAATAAATAGCCACATAAAATTCCTAAAGTGATAACTATAATTATATTTTTTTTCATATTCCTCCTTTTGTTATAAGTATAGCTATCTTCTAATTAAAAAAATGTCGAAAAAAAAGATAATTGTAATTTTTTAACAATTATCTTAAAGTTTTATTTATCTTCTGGTCTCATAAGTGGGAATAATATATTATCTTTAATATTTAAAACTCCTGTTAAAACTTGAAGAACTCTATCTATTCCCATTCCCCAACCGGAAATTGGTGGCATTCCATATTCCATAGCATTTATGTAATCAGAGTCCATCATCATAGCATCTTCATCCCCGGCTGCTTTTAACTGAGCTTGATGCAAAAGTCGTTTTTCTTGGTCAACTGGGTCAACAAGTTCGGAATAAGCATTTATTATCTCAGCCCCATTAATTATTAATTGGAAACGGTCCGTTAAAGTCTTATCTTCATCATTTGCTCTTGCAAGTGGTGATAATTCAATTGGATGTTCAACTAAAAATACGGGTTCAATTAAATAAGGACGGGCCACTTTTTTATATAAAGCGTCAACTAAATTACCAAAACCTAATGATTCTATATCATCTTCGGTTTCAAATTTAATTTTTTTCTCTTTGATTTCTTTTAATAAAGCTTCTTTAGTATTAACTTTTTTAATATCAATATCCGCATATTTTAAAAGTAAATCTCTAAAGGTTACAACTTGCCACTTTTTTGATAAATCAATTTCTTGGTCATTAATAGTAATTTTTAAAGAGCCAAAAACTTTTTCAATAACACTTTTTAACATATTTTCCAAAAATACCATATTATCTTTATAGTTATAATAAGCTGCATATCCTTCAAGCATAGTAAAATCTTGTAAATGAGTTGCATCAATTCCTTCATTACGGAAACATCTTGCAAATTCAAAGACTTTAGTAAATCCTCCAACAACGGCTCTTTTTAAATAAGTTTCAGGTGCAATTCTTAAATAAACATCAATATCAAGAGCATTATGATGAGCAACAAATGGTCTAGCACTAGCTCCACTTGCCTTATTAGATAAAACTGGGGTTTCAATTTCTATATAGCCATTATCTTCTAAAAATCTTCTAATTTCTTTTATAAATTGATATTTTAAAAGGAAACGTTTTCTCGTATCTTCATTCATGATTAAATCTAAATAACGATTTCGATAACAAATTTCTGGGTCTGTTACACCATGAAACTTTTCAGGAAGTGGTTTTAAAGCTTTACCTAAAAAAGTAAAATCAGAACATCTTAAAGTTTTTTCACCAGTATGAGTTGTAAAGATTTCTCCAACTGCGCCAATAAAATCTCCAACATCAACTAAAGTTTTAAAAAATTCGTACTTTTCATCTCCTACCATATCAATTTTGATTGATAATTGTAAATCACCTTCTAAATCACGAATTTTAAGAAAACTCATTTTGCCCATTTTGCGCATGAAAACAATTCTTCCAGCAACTTTAACATTGGAAGTTTCATCTGGTAAGCAGCTTGCCTCTTTTAAAGTATAATTTACTTCGTATTTTTCAGGATAAGGATTACAATATTTTTTAATCTCCTCTACCTTTTCTCGTCTTACTAATTCTTGTTCACTAAATTCTCTCATAAAGCCTCCATCTAAGCAAAATTTATAAGTAAATAATAGCATTAAATAGTTAAAATGTCAACGAACATAAGGATTAAAAACCATAATCAGAAAATTTAATAATCTTTTTTTACTTTTTATTATTCATTTTTTGCTTTATTCTTTGATAATTCTCTTTTAAGGAATTACGATAATTAACTTTTGAAAGATGTTCTTCATACTCTTCAATCCATTCTTTATATAATTGATTGTTATCTAAAATCTCTAATAAAATATATTCTTTAATTTCAAGACTTTTTTCGTTATAATATTTTTGAAAATATTTAATTCCACTTTCAACTTCATATAAGTTAATATAAATTTTTAAAATAGTTATAACAAAAAGGTTTAAATCCCAAACACAATCAAACGTACTTTTTCTATCTTTTGTTAAACTTTTTATTTCTTCTTGAATTTTTACAACTTCTTCTTTTAATAATTCAAGAGCTATTTCTTTCATATCTACAGTTTTTAAGTTATCAATTAAAGTATCAAACATATCTTCACTAAGCGAATATGGGTCTTTATCAACATATAATAAATTAATTACATATTGTAAATTACTTTTACTAAAATTATTTTTTAATTTTCTTTTAATAATTAAATCATAAAATTCAAATTGAGGTATCTGAACAGCTCTAAAGGTTTCCCAATTAGAAAATGTTAAATTAACACTTCCATAACTTAAAATTTTAAAAATACTAACTAATAAATCTGTTGCTTTATCTATATCTTCTTGATTATTAGAAATAGAATTTAATTCTTTATAAAATTCTTTAACTTTAAACCGCCATTTACTTCTTTCTGATTTGGAAATAATTCGATTAGGAGAAGCATACAATCCCATTTTGGCACATTGTAAAAAATAATTAATTTCTTTTTCTAAAGTATTAATATCTTTAACTTCTTTTTTGGTTTCTTTTTTTACATCAATATTTTTTATAAATTCATCTATATTATAGTCTTCTTTAACTCTTTTAGGAATTCTTTTATATAATTCAATAATTATTTTATCTTTATCAGAACTTTTATACTTTTTTAATTCATTTTTTAATTCTAAAACCTTCATAATTTAACTCCTTTACCAAAGGATATCATATTAAATTATAAAAGAAAACAATTTAACTGTAAAATGGGTTAAAAGATGTCAAACCTCTTTTCAAAAAAACTAATCTTTGTTATCATTATATTGGTGATGTTATGAATAATATAGTAGATAGTGTTATTGAAATACCTCTTGGCACTAAAAATAAATATGAATTTGATAAAGAAAAAGGTAAAATAAGATTAAGTAGAGTTCAATATTCATCCATGACTTATCCAAGTGAATATGGTTATATTGATGAAACTTTAGCTCCTGATGGTGACCCGGTTGATATTTTAGTTATTACAAGTGAAGCTAGTTTTCCAGGTTGTTTAATTGAAGCCAAGGTTTTAGGTTACTTAGATACCATTGATAATGGTTTTCAAGACCCTAAGATTATCGCGGTTAATAATGTTGACCCTCGTTGTAATTTTTATAATTCGCTTGCTGAATTACCTAAACATTCGCTTATTGAAATAAAGAATTTTTTTGAAAATTATAAATTACTTCAAAATATCGAGGTTAAAGTCTTTGATTATCATAGTATAGATGAGGCTTTAAAAATCATTGAAGATGGTAAAAAACGTTATCAAGAAAAAAGAGTTTAGTTTGAACTAAGCCCTTTTTCTTTTTCTAACATTTCTTTAAATAAATTTATAAACTCTTCGATTACTAATTCTTTATTAAGTTTTCTAGTTTGATTTTTTACTTTGATGACCTTGTCATAATATCTATCACTTTTTTTTACATATAAACTTACGAAAACTTCATTATCTAACCCATATTTATTATATGGGTCTTTATCATTAATTTTACCAGTTACAGAAACTCCATAATTTGAAGTAGTATAATTAGTAATAGCTAAACTCATAGCCCTCGCACATTCAAGACTATAAACTGAATATTTAGAAATAATACTAGGTAAAACTCCCATTTTTATTTTATATTCGTTACTATAAGTTACGGCTCCAAATTTGAAAACCTGACTAGACCCACTTATATTAGTTATACTTGAGGCAAGCGCTCCTCCTGTTGCTGACTCCATCGTACTAATCGTTTCTTCATTTTCTTTTAAATAATTAATTATTTCATCCATTTTTTTCACCTAATTATTTTTAGAAACACTTTCAAATTGAGAATTATAAAGATTAGCATAAAAACCTTTTTTCTTTAATAATTCTTCATGCGTTCCTTGTTCAATTATATTACCTTCATTAAGAACTAAAATTAAATCTGCATTTTTAATCGTAGAAAGACGATGGGCAATTATAAATGAGGTTCTTCCTTCAGTTAATTTATCCATAGCTTTACTTACTAATTCTTCGGTTCTAGTATCAACTGAAGAAGTCGCTTCATCGAGAATTAAGAAAGGTGCATTTTCAATCATACCTCTTGCAATTGTTAATAACTGTTTTTCCCCAGCTGATAAAGTTTCATTATCAGAAAGAACGGAATCGTAGCCATTATTTAAACTATTGATAACATGGTCAAGTCCAACCGTTTTACAAACTTCTCGAACTTGCTCTTCGGAAACATTTTTTTTATTATAAATAATATTTTCTTTAATTGTTCCTTCAAATACCCAAGTATCTTGTAAAACCATTATAAATAATTCATGAATATTTTCTCTAGTTAAATTTTTAATACTAACTCCATCTATTAAAATATCGCCTGAATTTATATCATAAAATTTCATAAGTAAATTAACAAGAGTAGTTTTTCCAGCCCCAGTTGGTCCAACAATAGCAATTTTTGAACCGGCTTTGGCTTTAGCTGAAAAATCTTTAATTATTAATCTATCAGTATCATAACCAAAACTAACATGTTTAAACTCAATATTACCAACTACTTTAGTTTTATCAAGTTTTTCTTTTAAATTATCTTCATTTGGCATTTCTTCTTCTCTTAAGAACACGAATACTCTTTCACTAGCAGCTCCTGCACTTTGCAAACTCGTTGCAACTTGAGCAAGTTGGGATAATGGTTGAGTGAATAGTCTCGCATAAATTGTAAAAGCAATAATAACTCCAAACGTAATATAACCATTAATTGCTAAATAAGAACCAACAACACAAACTGAAACATAACCAAAATTACCAATAAAAGACATAAATGGTTGCATTAATCCTGAAAAGAAATGACTTTTAAAAGCACTTTTAAACATATTAGCATTTATTTTATCAAATTCTTCACATTCTTTATTAAATCCATTATAAACTTTTACAATGTTATGTCCAGTATAAGTTTCCTCAATTTGCCCATTTAAATTTCCCATTTCTTCTTGAAATTCTTCAAAGTACTTTTGACTTTTTATAAGTACAATCATCATGAATAAAAATCCAAATAAACTTGAAAAAATTGCTGTAAGAGCCAAAACATAATTTGTATAAAACATCATAAAGATAGAACCAATTAATAAGGTTAGACTACTAACTAAAGTTCCAATACTTTGATTTACCGTTTGACTCATAGTATCAACATCATTAGTAACTCTTGATAAAATATCACCATAAGGAGTTTTATCAAAATATCGAAGCGGTAAACGATTAATTTTTTCACTTATCTCACTTCGTAAACGTTTGGAAAATTTATTGGTAACGGTTGCCATGATAAAGTGTTCAATATAAACAAAAATAGCTCCTAATACATATATTGTTATCAAAAACGTGGCTAATTCTTTAATTTTATCTAAATTAATGGTAGTACTAAGTCCTTCTATAATTATGTTGGTTATTTCTTTTATTTTATCAGGACCAATTATAGAAAACAATGACCCAATTCCAGCAAGGAGAATTGCTATTATAATCGGGATTAAGTAAGGCTTTAAAAAGAAAATTAAATCTTTCATTGAAGCTTTGAAATCTTTTGGTTTTTCAACTTTATTTCTTCTTTGATTTCTCATTTTAATTCCTCCTCTTCTAACTGACTTAAAGCAATTTCTCGGTAAACTTCACAATTTTTAAGTAATTCTTGATGAGTTCCCATTCCAACTACTTCACCATTTTCTAAAACAATTATTTTAGAAGCATTCATAATAGTTCCAACTCGACTGGCAACTATTAAAGTTGTTGCCTCTTTTGTATATTTTTTTAAAGCTTTTCGAAGTCTTAAATCAGTTTCGTTATCAAGAGCTGAAAAAGTATCATCAAAAATATAAATCTCGGGATTTCTACTTATAGCTCTTGCAATTGATAAACGTTGTTTTTGACCACCACTAACGTTGGTTCCTCCTCTTGCAATAAATGAAGAGATACCATCGCTCATTTTAGAAACAAAGTCATCGGCTTGACTAATTTCAATTGCTTTTTTGATATCTTCATCACTTATTTTCTTTGAACTTTCACCATAACTAACATTTTCTTTAACCGTTCCTCGAAACATTACTGCTTTTTGTGGAACATAACCAATTTTTTCATGTAAACTTGTTAATTTATAATCTCGAACATCAATTCCATCAACTAAAATACTTCCCTCAGTTACATCATAAAATCTTGGAATTAAATTAATTAAAGTACTTTTACCAGAACCTGTTCCACCAATAAATGCTACCATCTCACCTTTTTTAGCTGTAAATGAAACATCTTTTATCATATATTCATTAGCATCAGGATATTTAAAGGAAACATTTTTAAATTCAACAACCCCAACTTCTTTACCTTTAGTTTTAACCCCATCTTGTATTTTATTTTTGGTTTCTAATACTTCTAAAATACGTTTAGCAGATACACTTGCTCTTGGATAAATCAAAAATATCATAACTAACATCATAAAAGACATGATAACTTGAATAGCATATGATGAAAAAACAACCATATCACTAAATATATTTAATTTAGAAAGTAATGAAGCCTCATTTATTAAAATAGCCCCAACAATATAAATACCTAAAGTTAAACTAGACATCATTAAAGACATAAAAGGATTCATAATTCCCATTACACGTTGATTAAATAATTGAGTATTCGTTAATTTATTATTTGCTTCATTAAACTTTTCTTCTTGATAAGAAGTAGCATTAAAAGCTCTAACTACTCGAATACCTGTTAAATTTTCTCTTGTAATTCGATTTAAATTATCAGTTAATTTTTGAACAATTTTAAATCTTGGTATAACCGTAAAAATAATAATAGTAATTAAAATTAATAATAGAATAACTGCAATAAAAGTCAACATACTAAACTGCATATTTTTTCCAGCAATCTTTGTAATTGCAAATACTGCCATAATTGGAGCTTTAATTAAAGCTTGAAGTCCAAATGAAATAAGCATTTGAACTTGTCCAACATCATTAGTTGTTCTAGTAATTAGACTTGATACAGAAAAATCTTTAACTTCTTCCATACTAAAATTTAAAATCTTGCGATAAATAATCTTGCGATTAATTTCTCCAAATTTACTTGCAATATAAGTTGCTAAGTAAGATACAATTATACTTGTTAGTAAACTTCCAAAAGCACATCCTAACATATATAAACCTTGAATTAAAATTTCTTTGCTAGCTCCTGCTGTTTGAACTAAAGTTGTAATTTTTTCCATATAATCAGGCAATTTTAAATCAAGAATTACTTGAATTACAATAAAAAATATTGAAATAAATACATATAAATATTCTTTTTTACTTAAATTTTTAAATAATTTTAACATATATAACCTCCAAATTCTTTTTAAAGATAAGAAAATATTTCAATCTAAATCTTGAAATATTTTTTATTAATAATTAATTTTTTACTATCTATTTGGGCTAAACCATTAACATTATATGTTTTTTAAAAATTAATGTCAATTATTTTTTAAATTTCCTTGACAAATTTAAACTAATCGATTAATATAGTAACTACCAATTCGGATTTTAGGCGAATTGGTCGCTAGTATCACACTAGCCAACCCCTTTTTATTCTTTTTAAGGGACTGTCCACAGGGGGTGGCAGTCCTATTTTTTTTACCTAAATGTTATACCTCGTTACTTAATTAAAGAAACGAGGTTTTTATATTAAGATATTTTATCATCAGTTTTTAAGATTTCTAATAATTTTAGTTTTTCACTACTAGATAAAAATGCATAGTTTAAAGCATTTTCATTAATTTTTTTAAAATCTTCAATAGTAAAATCAAAGTTTTCACTTAATTTATAATATTCTTCATTTAAAGTTATATTAGAAACGGTTCTATTATCAGTATTAATTGAAACATTAACATTATCTTTATATAGTTTATATAAAGGATGGTCTTGATAATTTTCAAAAGCATGAGTTTGAATATTACTTGTTGGACATACTTCTAATAAAATATTATTTTCTTTAATTAAGTTAATTAAATTTTTTGAGTCAATTGCTTTTACCCCATGACCAAATCTTTTAGCTCCTAAAAAAATAGCTTCTTTGATATCTTTGGAATCAACTTCACCTACATGAATAGTAAAGGGAATATTATGTTCTTTAGCATATTTAAAAAACTTTTCATATCGTTTTAAACGAAATTCTGCTTCTGAACCTGCTATATCAATTCCGCCTACTCCTTTTCCTAAATATTCTTGAGCAATTTTTACAACTTGAAAATTTAATTCATCACTTACTTCTCTTTTTAAACATAAAATTAAATTAGTTTTAATATCAACTTCTTTTAATCCATCAAGAACACTTTCAATAACTTCATTTAAAGTTAAATTTTTAGTATGCATAATGGGTGCAAATCTAACTTCAGCATAAATAACATTATCTTTTTTTAAAGACAATGCTAAATCTTTAGCAATTAGTTTTAAGTTTTCTTTACTTTGCATTAAACTAATTGGAAAGGCAAATTTAGTTAAATATTCTTCCAAATTAGCAGTCTCTAAAGGGGCAATCATTTTTTTTCTTAATTCGTTTATTTCAAGTCCTGATATTTTTTTTGCTACTTCTAAGGAAACTGAGCCATCTAAATGTAAATGTAATTCTATTTTTTTTAATTTTTTAATTTCTTCTTTCATAAAGCCTCCTATTTTATATTGGAAAGGAATGATACAATGGTATCTATAATAAATAAACTACTAAAACCGGTAATTAAAATTTTCATTTTTGAATATTCAATATTATTATAAATTTTTAAAAGAAAGGGCTCGATATATTTTAGGAAGATTAGTCCTAAAACTCCCCATATAAGCGAGGTAAATAAACAAATTCGGCCATTGAAATTTAATAAATTGCCACTATAATCCCACCAGGTTCGTTTGAAAATTAGTTCTAAGATATAAGAAGAGGTGTACTCAAATAAACTACATAAAAGGGTACAACATAAAAATATTTCTAAGTTACTGCCTCGAACTCTTCTGGTAATAAAATATAAAATTAAGGCTCCAAATCCATAAATAGGTCGCCATGGTCCATGTAAAAAGCCACCAATATTAAAATTTCCATATAAAAGAAAAACATAAAAACTTTCCATAATTCCCCCAATTAAAGAGCCAAAAAAGAATAAATATAATACATAAATAAACTCATTTTTTAAATTATTTTCTTTTTCCTCTAACATCTTACTTCCCTATCCTTTTATAATAATATTATAACAATAATTAATAAAGATAGCAATTCTAATCTAAAAAAGAACTGTCCGTAAACAGTACTTTTTATATTATTCATTAAAAAATTTAACTGATTTTAAAATTTCATTTATTTCTTTTTGAAAGTTTTCTAAATCCGTAGTATTATAAGTTATAAATTCAAAACATAAACTATTACCACCTGAAAAGATATAATAATCATAATAAATCTTATCACCATCATCTTTAGCTTTTATTTCAATCATTTCATAACTAGTCAATGTATTATTAAAATTTACTTCACTAATAAGATACTCATCATTACTATCCTTTAAAACTTCCGCTTTATATTTTTCAAAATCAGTATAATAATAATCTTTTAAATATTTAGTATATAAAGTTTTAATAATTTTATCACCCCGATTAGCAGTTGATGGGATATAAATATTTTCATAAAAGCCATTTTCAGTATAAAATAAATCATCTACATGTTCTTCATATACAACTAAATATTTAGGAAGCGTATAACTGGTATTAAGAAATTGATAATCAATCGTCTTTAAAGTATTTTCTTTTAAATTATCTTCTAGTTTATTAACATTTCCAATTGTTAAAAAACTACCAAGTAAAGCAAGAATTAGAATTGAAATTATTATAAATGATTTAGTTGGTCTTGCTAAACCAAACGGATTATAACTTTTTAATCTTTTTAAATCAAGATATAAATTCTTTCGACCTTTGATAACTTGAGCTTTTTTTAATTTATTAAGCATTTCTCTATCTTCTTGTAAATTATGTTCTAATATTTCAGTTGGAAGAGGAGAATTTTTAGAAGTAGCTTGATATTTTTTAAAAACTTCTATTACTTGATTAAAACTTTCTTCTTCTTTTAAATTTTCTTCTTTTTTAAGAAAATTATCATGTTCTACTTCTTTTTTGATATTAGAAGTAACAAAACTTATACCAATAAAAGTAAAGATTAAAGAAATAATATAATCATATGCTAATCCTTCTTTAAAACTTGATGAGTGATATAAAAGTGGAAAATCTTTAATAGCAAGTCCATTTTGGAAACTAATTAAAATAGGAACAATTAGAAACATAGCTAAAGAGATATTAATAAAAGATGTAATAATAATTAAAATATTGGTATTTTTAGTTGTTACTCCTCCAAATAATTTATAAAACTTAAAGGCTAAAATAGAAACGATAATAACTAAAATTGATAAATTAACTTTTCCATATACATACATCAAAATCCAGGGAATTATTCCTAAGAAAGAACCTAGAATGGCTCCCAAAATTCCCTTTAATTTATTTTTATTCATAAATTAGCCAAGAAAACCTTTCTTTAAATTAGCTACAAAATGATACTTATTTTCTAAATACAAATATAATATTTTTAAAGTAGCAACAACTGGAGCTGCAAAAATCATTCCTAAAATTCCAAATAAATATTCAAAAATTAGTAAACTAAGCATAATCGTAACCGGATGAAGAGAAATTGCTTTTCCAACTATTAATGGATGAAGAATATTACCTTCTAAAAATTGAACAACAACTACCGTAACTAAAGCCGCAATTCCTGTAAAGGGACTAATTGCAAAGCCAACAACTACAACCGGAATTCCTCCAATATAAGGTCCAAAATAAGGAATAATATTGGTAATAGCACAAAAAATGGCAAATAGTAAAGGTGATGATATTCCAGATATTAAAAAACCAATAAGGGATAATATCATAACAAATAAACAAGATAAAAAGGTTCCATTTACATAACTTCTTAACATTTCATCAAGAGATTTTTTTATTTCTTTAACTTCACCTTGGAATCTAATTGGAACAAGAGCATTGATATGAATAGATATTTTACTAAAATCAAGAGATAAGTAAAAAGCAATTAATAAACCAAGGATAATATCGGAAATAACTTTTAAAGAAGAGCCTAACTTATCAAAAATTCCCGTTAAATTACTAGAAGCAAAGCCATTAACAGAACTATTAATTTTAGCAATTATATTATCTTTCATAGTTGTTAAATCAACATCAGTTGATGAGAAATTAGCAAATAAATCATTGATAAAATTATTAATAGACCCTAAAAAATCTGGGATTCTTTTTATTAATTCATTAAGCTGAGCAATAAATTCTGGTACAATTAAAGCTAAAATTAAAATAACTAAAAAGATTAAAATTAAGTAAACAACTACTACAGAAAGTTTTCGATTAACTTTATTTTTAACAAAATAATTTATTGCTGGTTCTAAAAGCCATGATAAAAATAAGCCTATAAAAAGAGGAGAAATTATTCCTAAAATATGCCCAATTGTTACTAAAATACTTGTCTTATCAAATAAATAAATAATTAAAGCCGAAATTGCTAAAATAAACATCGTTAAAGCAATTTTTAATAAAATATTACCGGTTTTAATTAATTCATTTAAGGTTTTATAATCCATTTTTTTATTTTTATCTTCCATTTTGCCTCCTATATAATTAACATTGCATCTCCAAAGGAAAAGAAGCGATATCTTTCTTCTTGAGCCTTAAGATAAGCATTTATAATATATTCTTTTTTAGAAAAGGCACTAACTAACATAACAAGAGTTGATTTTGGTAAATGAAAATTAGTTATTAAGCCATCAATTGCCTTAAATTCATATCCTGGATAAATAAAGATATTAGTATTTCCACTACATTCTTTAAAAGTATTATATTTACTAGCAACCGTTTCTAAAGTTCTAGTTGAAGTGGTTCCAACGGCAATAATTTTTTTGCCATTTTTTCTTGTTTCATTTAATTTATCAGCAACTTCTTTACTCATTGAATAATACTCACTATGCATTTCGTGTTCTTTAACATCCGAAACCATTACTGGTCTAAAGGTTCCAAGTCCAACATGAAGAGTTATAAATAAAACCTGCACGCCTTTTTCTTGAATTTTTTCTAAAAGTTCTTTAGTAAAATGCAACCCAGCAGTTGGCGCCGCCGCACTTCCAATATTTTTAGCATACACCGTTTGATAACGATTTTGGTCTTTTAATTGTTCATGTATATAAGGAGGAAGTGGCATTGTTCCTAATTTATTTAATATTTCTAATAAAATTCCCTCATAAATTAATTCAAAATGTCTAATTCCATCAGGTAATACTTTAATACATTTTGCTTTTAAAAGTCCATTACCAAAATTGATAATTGTTCCTAATTTAACTCTTTTAGCTGGTTTACATAAAGCAGTCCACTGATTTTTTTCTATATCATTTAAAAGTAAAATTTCAATACTGGCTTTAGTATCCTCTTTTACCCCAATTAATCTCGCTGGTATTACTTTCGTATCATTTAAAACCAAAGCATCACCTGGTTCTAAATAATCAATTACATTATAAAATTTTTTATGAGTAATCTCTCCTGTTTTTCGATTTAAAACCATAAGTCTTGATTCATCTCGTTTTAAAATTGGCGTTTGAGCAATTAAAGATTCATCAAGAGGATAATCAAAATCACTTACTTTCACTATATCACCTTCTTTATTACATAAACAAATTTTCTTGATAATTAATTCCTAAATGTTTATAAGACTTCATCGTTGCCACTCTTCCTCTTGGTGTTCTTTTTATAAAACCACTTTGCATAAGAAATGGTTCACAAACATCAAGGAGTGTTGTTACTTCTTCACCAATGCTTGACGCTAGAGTTTCAACTCCAACCGGACCTCCATTAAATTTTTCAATTAAAGCCCGTAAATATTGATGGTCAACTTCGTCTAACCCAAAAGTATCTACTTTTAAGCGGTCAAGAGCATTAGAAGCAATTTCTAAATCAATAGAATCCGCTCCTGAAACTAATGCAAAATCTCGAACTCTTTTAAAAAGGCGATTGGCAATTCTTGGAGTTCCTCGACTTCTTGATGCTAAAGATAAGGCAGCATCTTCAGTAATTGGCATTCCAAGTACACGACTTGTTCTTTCAACAATTAATTTTAATTCCTCATTAGTATAATATTTTAATTTACAGACAATTCCAAACCTATCTCTTAAGGGACTAGTAATATCTCCAGCCCTAGTTGTTGCTCCAACTAGAGTAAATGGTGGTAAATCAATTTTAATACTTCGTGCTTGAGCATCAGTTCCAACTACAATATCTAAAGTAAAATCTTCCATCGCTGGATATAAAATTTCTTCAATAAATCTTGGAATTCGATGAATTTCATCAATAAACAAAACATCACCTGGTTCTAAAGTTGATAAAATAGCCGCTAAATCGCCTGGTTTTTCAATTGCAGGTCCACTTGCTGTTTTTATATTTTTATGAAGTTCATTAGCAATAATCATAGCTAAAGTTGTCTTTCCAAGTCCAGGAGGTCCATATAAAAGAACATGGTCTAAAGCTTCATCCCTTATTAAAGCAGCATCAATAAAAACTTTGATATTTTCTTTTACTTCACTTTGCCCAATATATTCAGAAATAGTTAAGGGTCTAATACTTGATTCAATTAATGTATCTTCTTCTTCTAAATTGTTATCAACCACTCGCATTTTTCTACCTCCTTAATGAATATTTGTTTGTTATTTATTTTT
>CANQMV010000016.1 GCA_947625085.1 uncultured Bacilli bacterium | reverse complement strand
AAAAATATAAATAGAAAGGAGTTAATCAATTATAGAATTAATTAAAACATTTCTATAAGATTGATTATACGTGATAAGATGATAAATGTAAATGATTTTAAAATAGGTATGACTATACAGTATGAAGGAAATATTTATACTGTTTTAGAATTTCAACATGTAAAACCAGGAAAAGGAGCAGCTATTGTTAAAGCTAAATTAAAAAATCTAAGAACTGGTTCAATTGCTGAATATACATTTAATGCTGGGGTTAAAGTAGAAGCTGCCAGAATTGAGAAAAAACCAATGCAATTTTTATATACAATGAATGATACTTATTATTTCATGAATATGAATGATTATGAACAAATTGAACTTCCAAAAAGTGTAATAGGTGATGATGCTAAATTATTAAAAGAAAATTTAGATGTTGATATTATGTTTTTTGAAGGGGAAATGTTAGGAATGACATTACCTGATAAAATTGCAATGAAAGTTGTTCATACTGAACCTGGTGTTAAAGGTAATACAACATCTACTGCTATGAAAGACGCAACTCTTGAAAGTGGTTTAGTTGTTAAAGTACCTATGTTTATTGAACAAGATGAAATAGTTTTAATTTCAAGTAAAGATGGAAAATATGTTTCACGGGCATAGTTTTCTTTTTTTTATAATTTATTTTTTTCTTCGACAAAAATCTTCCTTTTGATAAGTTACACTTATGATGGTGATTTAAATGAGAAGATTTTATATTTTTAATATACGTTTAGAATTAATGAATTTATATAAAGAAAATCCCGAGAATTTATATAAAATATTAAACAGTATTTATAAGATGAAAGAAAGTGAATTAAATTATGGTTATAATTTATTTAAACAAATTTGTGTTACTATAGATACACTTGCATTAAGTAATAAATTATATTTAAAAATGCATAATGATTTGGTTTATACTAAAATTGATAATGAACATATTATAAATAATTTGTATAAAGATGAAGTTAGTGTTTTAAAAATAAAGAAAAGTCATTTATTACTTGATTGTAATACTTCTTATTCATCGTTTTTTAATTTTTTAAATACGTTTAATTCTAATTTTTTTGTATGTGATTTTCAAAGTGGCGATTTTTTCTTTTTAAGTGATATTGAATTAGTAGTTGAATAAAAGTTAATTTTAAATTAAAAAATTATGATACTTCTGTAAAAATTATGTAAAGTGAAAAAATTAATATTGAAATAAGAATTGAAAGTTGATATAATCTAAATATAAAAATAATTGGAAATAGTAGAAAATAGATACTGTTCTTATATCAAGATAGGAGTATGTAATATGCGAGAAACTTTGAAAAAATTATTAAATTGTAAGGAAAAAGAAGTTGACAAATTGTCAACCATGGGGGGGGTATAGTACTTAATTTAAAGAGTAACTATATTTTAAATATTGACAAAATAAGACACATAAAACTAGTAGAATAAGACTAGGTTTTTATGTGTTTTTTAATGTATGAATATTGTTATATAGGGGCAAATATGTTATTATAAAAATATAAAAAATAAGTGAGGTAGAAATGAAAAATAAGAAAAGAAATATTATATTAATATGTAGCTTGATAGTATTAGTTTTACTAGTAAGTATAGGAATAACCTATGCATTTTATACGTATTCCAAAACCGGAAGTAGTAATAGTCAACTAGTAGCCGGGGATATTTATATGCATTATAAGGAAAAAAATCAAATAAATGCAACGGGTATGTTACCTATTGATATTAATAATTATCATTATCTGTTAAATTCAAACATGACCGAAGAAGAGTTATCAAGTTGTGAGAGTTTATTTAACGATGAATGGGGTTGGGATTTTGATGAAGACGAAACAGCCAAAGCATTTTGTGAAGGAACAGGAATAGCATCATATGGATATACTTTTAAAAATTATCTTGATTTTAATTTCTTTGAAAGTTATCAACTAGAAGAATTAAAAAGTCGAAATATAATAAAACAAGATATATCAAAAATACAAGAAAAAATACCATATTTTGAATTTACAATCGATGGAGAAAATAATTATAGTAAAGATATATGGTATGAAGTAATATTACAACGAGGAGAAGAACCAACAGGTGAAGAAAATAAAGATAGGACTGAAAGAATAAAAGATGACCTACTTCGATTTAGATTAGTAGAAATGGTAAATGGAGAAGAACAAGAAATATTTACAAATAGAGTATATGAAAGTATAATTAATGAAAGAATATATGTAAATACAATAAATGCAAATACTAGAGAAAAGATAACAAAAACATATAGACTATATATGTGGATATCAGATAGTGTTAGAATTGGCGAAGGAGATAATATCGATTATGATACAACAACTTGGAATGATAAAGTTTATGCAAGTGTAAAAGTTGATGTAAAAGGAGATTTTAATAAGAAAGAGGTTGATTATTATCCACCATCTCAACCAGAAAAATGTTTTATAACTGAAGAATTTCAAAATAATGGAAAAACAGAAATAATGATAACTGATTATGATACAGATTGTGGTCCTGATGTAGTAATCCCAAGAAAAATAAATGGTTTTGATGTAACAGTTATAGGGAAAAAAGTTGATAATGAATCTTACATAATGCCTATTACAGTAATGGTAATTGGGGCATTTCAACTTAAAAATTTAACAAGTGTAGTAATACCAAATACAGTAAGGATAATAGGAAGTCATGCTTTTAGTGATAATAATTTAACAAAAGTAGAAATACCAGATAGTGTTGAATGGATAGATAGTAATGCTTTTAGTTCTAATCAATTAACAAGGGTAAATATACCCAATAGTGTTGAAACAATAGGAAATGCTGCTTTTAGTTATAATCAATTAATAAATATAATAATAGGGAATGTTATAAAATATATAGATTTTTCTGCATTTGATAAAAATAATAATAGTAATCCTAGTTTATCTTCAATAACAATAGATAAACCTTGTGAAGAAATAAAAAATATAGAGGCATCTTCTGAGGATACAACAAAATATTATCCATGGTTAGATAGTAGGCCACCTTATACATACCGTGGTGTAACTATCTATGGTTCTAATGGAGAAGTATGTGATAGTTATTAATAAAAATTCTTAAATTATTAAGAGTTTTTTTCTTTAATACGAAAAAAAGTTCTAACTTAAAAATCTAGACATATTCTTTAATGAGTAAAGAAAGGGAAGTGTCTATGGACAAAAAAGAAATTATTAAAAATATTGCAATGCGTTCAGGTGGTGACATTTATCTTGGAGTAGTCGGTGGAGTTAGAACTGGAAAAAGTACATTTATAAAAAAAATGGTTGAAACTTTAATAGTTCCAAATATAGCTGATGAATATGAAAAGAAAAGATGTTTAGATGAAGTACCTCAAAGTGCAGCTGGAAAAACAGTTATGACAACAGAACCAAAATTTGTTCCAAATAATGCTGTTGATATTAATATTGACGATTTTTCATGCAAAATAAGACTTATTGATTGCGTTGGTTATATAATTGAAAATGCAAAAGGAATCGAAGATGAAAATGGACCCCGAATGGTTAAAACACCTTGGTATGACGAAATGATTCCATTTAGCGAAGCAGCTGAAATTGGAACTGAAAAAGTAATTAAAGAACATTCAACAATTGGAATAGTAGTTACAACTGATGGGTCTATTGGCGAGTTCCAAAGAAGTGATTATATAGAAGCCGAAGATAGAGTAATAAGCGAATTAAAAGAATTAAATAAACCATTTATAGTCCTTTTAAATTCAACCCATCCAATGCTTCCAGATACTGTTAAGATATCAGAAAGTATTCATGAAAAATATAATGTACCAGTTATGCCAATTTCAATTGAAACGATGTCAGAACACGATATGTATGATATATTAAGAGAAGCTTTATACGAATTTCCAATTTTAGAAGTTAAAGTAAAACTTCCAGATTGGATAGCAGTTTTAAATCCTAATCATCCAGTAAAAAAATTATATATTGATAAAATTAGAGAAAGCGTTATTGAAATTGATAAACTTCGAGATGTTTCCAATATAACGGAACATTTTACTGAGATTAAAGAAATCGAAAAAGCTTATTTATCTGATGTTGATGCAGCAACTGGAGAAGTAATTGTAACTCTTGAAGCCCCAGATGACTTATATAATAAAGTCTTACATGAAATAATTAATATTGATGTTTCCAATAAAAAAGAACTATTAAAATTATTTCAAGAATATAGTATTGCCAAAATGGAATATGACCAAATTAAATATGCTCTTAAAATGGTTAAACAGACTGGATATGGAGTTGCAACCCCAACTTTAAATGACATGAAATTAACAACTCCAGAAATTACTAAACAAGGAAGTAGATTTGGAGTAAAATTAAAAGCGACCGCACCTTCAATTCATATGATTAGAGTTGATGTTAATTCTACCTTTGAACCAATTATTGGTTCCGAGTTACAAAGTCGCGAGTTAATTAATCATTTAATGAAAGATTATGAGACTGACCCTGGAAATATTTGGAAAAGCGAAATTTTTGGTCGAAGTTTAGATGTCATTGTCCAAGAAGGAATTCAATCTAAAATTAGTTTAATGCCTGAAAATATTCGTTATAAGTTACAACAAACCCTAACCAAGATTGTTAATCGGGGAAGCGGTAATTTAATTGCAATTGTTTTATAAAAAAAAAGGTAAATTAATACCTTTTTTTTAAACCATTGATTTAGTTTTTTCTGTTTTAACTCGTCCTAAAAATATATCCATTGATAAATTATATCTTTGACAAATTTGAAAAGCAAAGACTGTTAAAATTAAAGTTTTACCACTTTCATAAGCCGAAATCGTTGATGATGTTGTATTTAAAATATTTGCTAATTCTCGCATTGTTAAATTATATTTTTCACGAATAGTTTTAAGATTTTGACCTATCTTTTTCTTATTTAAAGAAGCAATTGATTGATAATAAATTTTTTTATTAGTTAGTCCTAATAAATAATCTATACTTACTCTATAATAATTTGCTAACGTATTTAAATGTTTTAAAGGAATAATTTTATTACCTGTTTCCCAAAGAGAATAGGTTTGCTGACTAACTCCAATTACTTTTGCAATATCTTTTTGATATAAGTTATTTGCTTCTCTTAAATCAACTAATTTTTTAAAATTCATTTTACCACCAGTTTAATTTTCCCATTTATGTAATAATTTTTATTTTCTATACTAACAAATACGAGCAAACTATGTTATAATTAATTTGAAAGGTTAGTGTAATTATTTTAGGAAAAAATATTTAAAACTGATGATATAAATAAAAAATCAATTTTTAGTTGATTTTTCCAAGTAAATAATCAATTGAATAATTATATTCTTTTGCAATTTGATATATAAAAACGGTTTTTATTAAAACATGAGCATTTTCATAAGCACTTAAAGTCGAATGCGTAGTATTTAATTTAAGAGCCAGTTGTTGTTGAGTTAAGTTATGTTTCGTTCTAACTTCAAGTAAGCGCTTAGCAATTTCTTTTAAGTTTAAATCCCGAGTTTCAAACTTTGAAGTTTTAGAATCACTTAACCCAACAAGATAATCAATACTAACATTAAAATAATTTGCATAACGATTAAGTTTATCTAGTGGTATTATTTCTTTATTATTTTCCCATTCAGATATTGAAGTTCTAGTATTTATACCTAATTCTTCTGCTAACTCTTTTTGAGTTAAGTCTTTTTCCTCTCTTAAAAAGTATAATCTTTCTAAATTCATATTTACCACCAATTTAATTTTCCCATTTAAAGATTAAAATTCAGAAAAATGTCAATAAATACGACAAAGGTGTTATAATAATTTCATTAAAAACGAGGTGATTAACATGAAACAAAATAAAGATAATAATTTAGATGAAAAAGTAATTGATTTACTTTTTAATCTCCAAGATGAACTTTTTTCATCAAGACTAGATTACTTATATTCAAAGATTAAATTTTTAAAACAAGAATTAGATTATTTAAATAATAAAAAATTTTTCTTTTTTCAAAAAGAAAAGAAGGCTATTTGGAAAGCAAGGATTGCTTCCATTAATTTAGAAATTGATAAATATTATAAAAAAGTAAATGAGGAATTAAAAGATATGTCCAGATTATATGATATTGATAAATAATTATTAATAAAAAATAAGTTTATTTTTAACTTAAACTTATTAATTAATATCTCTTATTAAAGAAATAACCTTTCCAATGATTATTTTGGTATTTACTAAAGTAAAATTATTCTTATCATTATAAAGATAAATAAAACTATCTTTTTTAACATATTTAAAAATTTGATATTTATTTGCAACTTCTACTAAAACTAAATGATTATTATAAAAAGAACTATTTTTTTCAATTATTAAAATATCATCTTTTTTAATTAAATAGTTTTTTAAAGAATTATCTTCAACTTTATAGGCTAAATAAGATTTATTAGCTGGTAAATTATTATAAATTTGTAAATAAGTTAAAGTATTTACAATTGGAATAGTTAAAGTTAAATTATCATAAAAACTACTTTTTAGATAAGTTAGTTTTTTTAACTTTTTATTAAATTTTATAAACTCTTTTTTCTCTAATTGGTCTAGATATTTATAAATAGTATTATAAGATTTATAGTTACTTATTTTTTTTAAAATTCCAATTGTTGGGAGTTCTTTATTAAGATTATAATAATTTAAAATTATATTAAAAAATTGTTCTTGTTTTTTGGTTAGCATAAATCCTCCTTTTTTTAAGTTTCATTATAACATAATTTTTTAAAGGTGAACATTTTTCACCTTTTTTTAGCTTTCAAATCCTTATTTAATTTGAATTTTTATTATTTTTTTTATTAGTTAAAAAAATTTTTTACCTTGGTATATTATAATTGGAGGTTCTGATGAGAAAGATTTTATATACTAAGCAGACAGATTTAAAAGATTGTGGTGTAGCTTGTTTAATTTCTTTGGTTAAGTATTATGGAGGATATGTATCAAGAGAATATTTAAGAGAAATTACGAAGACAACTAAAGATGGAGTATCAGTTTATTCATTGATTATGGCTGCTAACAAATTAGGTTTTGAAGCAAAAGCCGTTCGTAGTCGAATTGATAATTTACAAACTGAATTACCAGTTATCGCTCATCTTCTTTTAAATAATCATTATGGTCATTTTGTAATTGTTACGAAAGTTGATTCCAAGACAATTACCATAATGGACCCTGATGGAGGATTTAAATCATATGGGTATCTTGCCTTTAATAAATTATCAACTAATGTTTTTATCCTTCTAAAACCAAAGACAGAAATTCTAAAACAATTAAAAGAAAAAAATTTTTTAAAACTTATCTCTCCATTCATAAATAAATATAAATTAACTTTTCTAACTCTTTTTCTTTTTTCCTTGATTTATACAGTATGCAATATTTTAGGTTCTTATCAATTTCAATTTTTTTTAGAATTAATTCAAAGTGATAATTTAAAAACAATCAATTATATCTTTATCTTTTTATTAATAATTATTATTCTAAAAGAAATAACTAATTTATTTCGAAATAACTTGATAAACTATTTTAATCATGAACTTGATAATTCATTAATAAAAGAAGTATATAATCATATCATTAGACTTCCATATTTATATTTTCAAAACCGGACTAAAGGAGATATTGTAACAAGAATTCAAGATGTTTTCACAATCAGAGATGTTATAAGTAAATTCTTTGTAACTATTATGGTTGATTTAACCCTTACAGTTATAGTTTTAGTTATGTTATTTAAATTAAATCGCAAATTAGCTTTTATTTCCCTTTTTATTAGTCTAATTTATATCTTTATTATTCTTATTTATAATTCTTTAATAACTAAAGAGATGAAAGAAATAAAAGAACAAGAAGGAATTGTTAATAATCATTTAATAGAATCTCTTTCATCAATTAATACAATTAAAGGAATGCAAATAGAAGAGATTTTAGGCAATCGTTTTTCTTTTAAATATAAAAATTATCAAGAAAAAAGTTTTGATTTATATCATCTTTTATATAAAGAAAATTTTTATAAAGATTTAATTTATGGAATAGGCCTTTTAGTTATTATTTATGAAGGAATAAAAGCAGTTAATTTAGGAACTTTTTCTTTAGGTAGTCTTTTAGTTTTTAATAGTTTAATAACGTATTTCTTTACTCCAATTCAAAATATTTGTAACTTACAAGTATTAATTAAGGAAGCGTCGGTTTCATTTTTAAGAATTAAAGAATTATTAAATATTGCTCCTGAAAAATTGGAAATTGATGAAAAAATAGTTAATAAACATTTATTAGGTAATATTACAATTTCTAATTTACATTATTCTTATAATGGAATAAAAGATATTTTAGTTTGTCCTAATTTAGAAATTAAAGCAAGAGAAAGAGTCCTTTTATATGGAGAAAGCGGTAGTGGTAAAAGCACTTTGATGAAATTAGTAACGAGGTATTTAGAAAATTATGAAGGCGAAATTTTAATAGATGATAGAAAACTTTATAATTATAATTTACGAGAAATTAGAAAAAAGATAACCTATGTTTCTCAAGATGAAATACTTTATACAGATACGATTTATAATAATATTGTTCTTGATTATAATATAAAATACGAAGATTATTTGAAGGTTTTAAAATTAACTAGCGTTGATAAAATTATTGAAAGAAGTATGTTAAAAGATGAAATGATAATTGAAAATAATGCTTTAAACTTATCGGGCGGAGAAAGACAAAGAGTAATTCTTGCAAGAGCATTATTAAAAGCAAGTGATATTTATATTTTTGATGAATCTTTTAGTGCCCTTGATATAAAAAGTGAACGAGTTATTTTAGAAAAAATATTTGCTTATTTAAACAATAAAACTGTAATTGTAATTAGTCATCGGTTTAATAATCGGGATTTATATTAAAGATTTATTTTAGTCCAAAAGGGGATGGTTTATGAATATTAGCTTATTAGATAAATTTAAAAGTTATAAAAATTATTATCATATTATATATACCCTTTTAATTATAAATATTATTGTTCTTATACTTATAGAAACCTTTTTATATACTAATAAAACAATGGTTAAATATTTAGGAATAGGAAGTGATAATAATATTGTTTTTTCAAAATTAAGTTATGATGATGTTAAGATAATAACAAATAGTAAACAAATGCTAATTAATGATAATTATGAAAAAGTAACAATTTTAGATGTATTAGAGGGAATTGATGATTATACTTTAAAATTAAAAGTGGATGATTTTTATTTTGATACTCAAAGTATAGAAGTTAAATTTATCGTTAAAGAAGAAAAATTATATCAATTTATTTTTAATGTTTTGAAAGGAGAATGAAATGCAAAAATTAAATAAAGAAGAAATGATTGCTATAAATGGTGGGGGAGTTTCTGGCTGGGTAGTCCTTGGAATTGGAACCTTACTGGTTTTTTTAGGGGGACTATTAGATGGTTTTACAAGACCACTTAGTTGTAATGATTAGAGGTAGATATGAAAGAAATAAGTTTAATTGAAGAAAAAGAAATTGTTGGGGGTGGCAGTAATATAAGCGGAGCCATTATTTCAGCCCTTAAAGGCTATATTTCCATAATATTTGAAATAGGACAAGCTGTTGGTAGTTCTATTCGAAGAATTAAAAGTGATAAGTTATGCAGTTTTTAAAACTAACTAAAGTAAATTCATTAATAAATATAAAAAACTTTTTAATAAAACATAAAACCAAAATTTATATGATTCTTTTTATTTTATTATTGCCAGTTTTATTAATTGTTTTAAAAGAAGTAATGATTTTTACTTTTCAAATAGGAAAATATACAGGAACTTTTATAAGAGCAATTTATGAATTAGTATTAAAAAATGTCTAGTTTTAAGAAAAAAAATAAGAATTTAAAGCACTTTTTTTAAAATTTCATATAATATTTTAGAAAAAATGTCGAATTTTGTTGAATTTTTTCTTTATCTTTGATATAATCTATTTGATTTGAAAACGAAGGGAGGGAGTAAAAGATGACACATGTTGCTGTTAGAAACGGTAATCTAGATGGGGCTTTAAGAAAATTTAAACAAAAAGTTGCAAGAGATGGAATCCCTTCTGAGTTCAAAAAAAGAGAAGCATATGATAAACCAGGAGTAAGACGTCGTGAGGCAAAAAAAGCTGGTATTAAAAATGCTCGTAAACGTGAAAAAAATAATCGTGATTAATTTAGTTTCTAATAAATAAGATATGTTTAAAAAAATATATCTTATTTTTATTTAAGATGGAATATTTTTAAATTATTATTTGTAAACTAGGTTAGGAGTTTTTAAAAGGAGAAAGTATGAAAATAGGTTTATTTGATTCAGGGATAGGGGGATTACTAGTTTTAAAAGAATTTTTAAAAAAATATCCTAACAATACTTATTACTATTACGGAGATACTAAGAATTTACCATATGGAGAAAAAGATAAAGAGACTTTATTAAATTTAAGTTTAAAAATTATTAAGTTTTTTGAAGAAAAACAAGTTGATATAATAATTATTGCTTGTGGAACGATAAGTGCTAATTGTTATTTAGAACTTTCAAAAAAAACTCAGATTAAAATATATGATATTATAAGTCCAACTATTGAATATGTAAAATCTTTAAATGTTAATTCAATTGGGGTATTAGCAACTAAAAGGACGATTGAAAGTCATCTTTTTAAAAAGCAATTAGGAAATAATGTTATGGAAGTTGCAGCTCTTGAATTTGTACCAATGATTGAAAATAATCAAGTTTCTATAGATATTATCAAAAAGTATTTAAAAGACTTAAGTAATGTTTCGGTTTTAATTTTAGGTTGTACTCATTATCCTTTAATTCAAGCGGAAATTCAGAAATTTTTATCAAAAGAGACTTTAATTGTTGATATGGGAAAGTCTTTAGTAAATAAATTAGAACTTTCTAATAAAGGTAAACCAAATATCGAACTTTATTTTACGAAAGTTTCTTCTAATTTACTTCAAAATGTTAAAAGAATTATTAAAGAAGAATATCAATTATTTGAAGTATGTGATAAATAATTAAGAAAAATAGGTATTTTTTAAAAAAATGTTTGCAAATATGCTTAAAATATGATATATTCTTAAATGTGATTCGCTGCTAGGACTTTAGTATAATCACTTAAGAAAGGAAATTTGAATATGAATGTAATTGACCAAATTACAGCGTCACAGTTAAATCCTAATATTCCAGAATTTCGGGTAGGAGATACTGTTAGAGTTGATGTTAAAATCATCGAAGGAAAAAGAGAAAGAATTCAAGCTTACGAAGGAATTGTTATTAAAAGACATGGTTCTGGAGTAAGTGAAACATTTACAGTACGTAAAATATCTTATGGTGTTGGAGTTGAAAGAACATTTCCAATTCATTCACCCAAAATTGCTAATTTAGTAGTAATTAAAAAAGGTAAAGTAAGACGTGCTAAGTTGTATTACTTTAGAGACCTTTTAAAAGACCCTAAAGTAAAAGAAAGGGGATAGGATAGTTTTTTCTATCCTTTTACTTTATGAAAAATCATATTAAAGAAATATTAAGTTATATTATAGTTATCGTTATTGTTATACTTATTAAAGAATTTATTGTAACGCCAATTAAAGTTAATGGAGCGAGTATGAATGATACTTTATTTGATAAAGATATTATGATACTTGATAAAATTAGTTACCATTTTAAAAAAATAAATCGGTTTGACATTATTGTTGTTAAAAAGAATGGAGAATATTTAATTAAAAGAGTAATAGGACTTCCTGGTGATACAGTTAAATTTTTAGATAATAAACTATATATAAATGATGAAGTTGTTGAGGAAGAGTTTGACCATAAAAAAACAGCTGATTATACATTAGAAGAAAAAATACCTGAAAATTATTATTTTGTAGTTGGAGATAATAGACCAATTTCTTTTGATTCAAGATATAAAGAAATAGGATTAATTAATGAAAAAGAAATTTTAGGAAAAACTTCGTTAGTATTATTTCCCTTTAATCATTTTGGACTTAAAAAATAAAAATAATCGTTGAAATTTCGCATATAGTATAGTAAAATACATTTAGGAGCTGAGATTATGTGGATTGATATTTTACAAGTTTTTATTGGCTTTTTAGTTGGAGCCGTTTTAGGATTTTTCGTCTCTCGAAAATTAATGATGAAATATTTAAAAAAGAATCCTCCAATTAATGAAGATATGATAAGAACATTAATGAGTGGAATGGGAAGAACACCAACTCAAAAACAAGTTAATCAAATGATGAAACAAATGCAAAAATATATGTAAATCAAAAAAGAGATAATAATAGTTAATTTTATTTATAGAAAGTAATTGGTTGATGGAAAATTACATAAAACCTATTTGTCTACTCTTTAGAGAACTTAACTAGTTCCGGGGAAACTCGTTATTTAAGAAAGTAAAATAAAGGATGGTACCGTGCTTTGCACTCCTTACTGTCCTTTTTATTTTTAATTTTTATAGGAGAATTTATGTTAAAAGAATATTTTAGTTTAGAAGAAATAAAAGATTTAAAAGAAAATCAAGATTTACTTTATAAAAGTTTGGAACTCGTTTTAAGACTTTTTAATGGTAAAAATGATAAAGGTGGAATGCCTTATATTATTCATTTAATGGCTGTTTATGAAGGAGTTTCAAATTATCAAGAAAAAATACTGGCTCTTCTTCATGATGTTTTAGAAGATACATCGGTTACCAAGGAAGATTTAAAAGAGTTAGGTTATGATGATGAGTTAATAAAAAGACTTTTATATTTAACTAAGAAAAAAGGTGAATATTATCCTGATTATATAGATAGAATAATAAGTAGTTTGGATATTCATGTTTATAATGTTAAACTCTCGGATTTAAAACACAATATGGATATTAAAAGAATTAAAAATCCAAGTGTTTCAGATTATGAACGATTAACTAAAAGATATGCTTTAGCATATGAAAAAATATTAAATGCAATTGATGATTTAAAAGGAGATAAAAAATGTTAGACATTAAATTTGTAAGAGAAAATAAAGATAAAGTTAAAGAAAATATTAAAAAGAAATTTCAAGATGAAAAATTACCTCTTGTAGATGAAGTAGTAGAACTAGATGAAAAAATTAGAAATTTAAAACAAAAAGGGGATAATTTAAGACAAGAAAGAAATACCATTAGTGATGAAATTGGAACTTTATTTAGAGAAAAAAAAGTAGATGAAGCTAAAGAGAAAAAAGAAAAAGTTGTAGAGATTAATAAAGAATTAGTTACAATTGAAAAAGAAGAGGCAACTTTATCTGACCAATTAAAAGAAAAAATGATGGTAATTCCGCAAATGATAGATTCTTCAGTGCCAATTGGTAAAGATGATTCAGAAAATGTTGAAGTTGAACGATTTGGAGAACCAGTTGTTCCTGATTATGAAATTCCTTATCATTCTGATATATGTGAGGCTTTAAAGGGATTAGATAAAGAATCAGCTGGAAGAACAAGTGGTAATGGTTTTTACTATTTAATGGGGGATATTGCCAGATTACATTCAGCTATGTTAAGTTATGCTAGAGATTTTATGATTGCTAAAGGTTTTACTTATTGTGTTCCACCATTTATGATTAGAAGTGATGTTGTTACTGGAGTAATGTCTTTTACAGAAATGGAAAATATGATGTATAAAATTGAAGGTGAAGATTTATATTTAATAGGAACAAGTGAACATTCTATGATTGGAAGGTTTAAAGGCCAAATTATCAAAGAAGAAGATTTGCCTATAACTTTAACTTCTTATTCTCCATGTTTTCGAAAAGAAGTAGGAGCTCATGGTATTGAAGAAAGAGGATTATATAGAGTTCATCAATTTGAAAAACAAGAGATGGTTGTACTTTGTAAACCAGATGAAGCGATGGATTGGTATAATAAAATGTGGAGTTATACAGTTGAATTCTTTAGAAGTTTAGATGTTCCAGTTAGAACACTTGAATGTTGTAGTGGAGATTTAGCTGACCTTAAGGTTAAATCTTGTGATGTTGAGGCTTGGAGTCCAAGACAACAAAAATATTTTGAAGTTGGTTCTTGCTCTACTTTAGGTGATGCTCAAGCAAGAAGATTAGGAATTAGAGCTAAAGGTGAAAATGGTAATTATTTAGTTTCAACTCTTAATAATACAGTAATTGCTTCACCTCGGGGAATGATTGCTTTAATTGAAAATAATTATCAAAAAGATGGTTCAATTTTAATTCCTAAAGTACTACAACCATATATGGGTGGAATGACCAAAATTGAAAAGAAGTAGATAATTTAACTACTTATTGAAATTATCAAGTTATTAAAAAGAAGTATATATATAAAGGTTCTTTAAAAAAGAACTATGTAATACTTCTTTTTTGCAAATTAAATATATTTAAATTTATAGTGACATTATAGTGGTATATAATAATATTATGATTTTTATATCTATATAATGTCATTGTAAAAAAGTGGCAAAAATGATAGAAAAATACAATAAGAAAAATTTTGCTTAATTATTAAGTATATAATTAAATTATTTTTAAAATTCTATTGAAGATTTTTGCCACTTGTGGCAAAAATCTTCAATAGGATACTAACTATGAAAGAAATAAAAAGAGATATTTACTTAAACAGATTAATTAATAGAAAAGAAAATGGTTTAATTAAGTTATAACTGGTATTAGAAGCTGTGGTAAATCTTATTTGTTAAATCCATTATTTAAAAATTATTTACTTGATAGTGGTGTAAAAGAAAATCATATTATTAAATTAGAGTTAGATAAAGAAGAAAATAGTAAATACTTAAATCCTCATGAACTGAATCTATATATAAAATCACAAATAAAAGGTATTATGTACAATTAGCATTAAATTTAGAAATAAGAGAAAAAAACATACAAGAAGAACGACCTTTAATGAGTATAAATGATAATTTAAAAAAATAATTGTAGTAAAAGACAGTATTAAGCCTTGGTATACAGAAGAAGGTATACTAGTAATTGGTGTGCAAGAATTTTTATTAAATCAAAATCGTTTGGATTTATAGTTTTATTGGTGCATATTGAAACTATAAGAAATATAGTAATTACTTCACCTCGCGGAGTGATTGCTTTAATTGAAAATAATTATCAAAAAGATGGTTCAATTTTAATTCCTAAAGTACTGCAACCATATATGGGTGGAATGACCAAAATTTTTTTCTAGTTCAACCAAAAAAATACAAAAAAATAAAAAGTTTTTCCAATTCAACCAAAAAACTTTTAATTTAGGTAATGTTAAAAATATGTAAGTAGATAATTTCATTATATAAATAATATAATTAAATAAAGAAAAAAATTTAAATTTTTCTTTATTTTTTTAGCAAAAATTCCTAATTTAAATCTTTATTTTCCCATAATTTGGCATTTTGTCTCAAAATTTAATTTTAAATTGACTTATTTTAAAAAAATGTAAAAAAAATATAAAATTTGTTGACATTTATTTTTAATTTGATTAATATAATTACTCGATAAGTGGAACTTATCGTAAAAAAAATATAGGAGGGTTTAAATGAATAAGATTTCAAAATTATTCGGAATTGTAGCATTAGTTTTTACTACTTTATTTACAGTAAATGTATATGCACAAGATATAGCTGAAGTTGATGGTAATAATCAATATAATGATTTAGCAAGTGCTATTGAAGCTGCAAATGGTAAAACAGTTAAGTTACTAGAAGATGTAAACTTAGCAAGTAAAGTTGATATTACTTCAGGAACAACTGTGACTATTGATTTAAATGGTCATAAAATAACTGCCCCAAATGCAAGCGGATATGCAATCAACAATGAAGGAACTTTAACAATTGTTGACAATAGCGGAACATCAAATGGTGAAGTTATTGGTAATGAAGGTTCAGCTGCTATTAGAAATAATGGTGTTTCTTTAACAGTTGAAGGAATTAAAGTTACTACTGCTTTTATTGGTATTAAAAATGAAGATAAAAATGCTAGTGGTACTGAGCCAAAATTAGTTGCAAAGAATATAGTTATTAATAAAACGACAACTAAAGGAAGTAGTATGCAATTAAGTGGTGATGCTACAATTGAAAATGTAACTTTTAACAATAGTGTTGCAGGTATAAGAGATGTTCTAGTTTTAAGAGGAACAGAGGGTTCTGATAAAACAGAAATATCTTTAAAGGGAGTTACAATTACTGGAGAAACAGGTTATTTATCAAGTGGTATAACAGAAGATGTTACTAGTCAAGGAACAGTTGATGTTTCACTTGAAAATATTGGCGATTTAGAGTTGAAAGTTAATGAAACAGCTCAAGAATCTACAACTTTTGAACCAGCTGCTGATACTGTTGAAAAAGTTTTAAATGCTGCCGAAAATATTAAAGGTGCTAAAGTTGTAATTCCAGACAATTACGAAGGCGAAATTTCAGAAAATGAAAATATTACTTATGTAAATATTAAAGGTGAAGAAGTAGTATATGTAACATTCAATGGAGTTCGTTATGATATTAAGAAAGGTTCAACTTGGTCTGGTACTGAATTAGCAAAAGCTTTAAATGCTGCTAAGATAGAAGGTAGAGATAATAAAAACTTTGCTGGATATTTTGTAGGCGATAAAAAAGTAACTATAAATGATACTTGGGATGAAAATGCAGAAGTTTACATTAAATGGACAGTTAATGTTACCGTTAATGGAGTACAATATACATTAGACCAAAATCAAACTTTAAAAGATTTAGATATTTATGAATCTTTAGTTAAAGAAAATAAAACTTTACATTTTGAAAATAAAAATGGTAAAGAATTTAGTGCTGATTCAGAAATTCGTCATAATATGAATTTAACAACATATTATACAGTTACAGTTGAATTCAATGAAGATACTTATACTTTAAGACTTTCTGGAACAGAAGGTAAGGCTGAAAGAATTGGAAATGCTGTTAATTCTGAAGGTAAAACTTTAGAAGAAGCAATGAATTCTTATGACAAAGATAAATATGTTTATGCAGAATATTTTGATGAATTAAATAATAAATATACACAAGGAACTAAAATTGAATCTAATGTTGTTATTACTAGAGTAGTTTATACAATTCATGTAGGAATTAATGGTTTAATTGTTTCAGCAGAAGCAGGAACTAAAGTAAAAGATGTAAAAGCATTAGCAGATATAGCTGAAGATTCTCATTTCTATTATTTTGAAGATGCAGAAGGAAACCATTATGGTTTAGAAGATGTATTAAATAGTAATATATCATTAACAGCTATATATAAAGTAAATATTACTGTAAAAGCAGTAGATGGTGTAAGCATTGGAGTTGGATATACAGTAAGACGTGGAACAACTTTAGGAGACATCTTAACTGAAGTATGGGGAAGCGGATTACAAGCATACCTAAATTCAGAAAATTTTGCAAGATTTGTAGATGCAAATGGTAAAGAAGTAAAATTAGATGATGAAATTACAGAAGATGTAGTTTTAACAGCTTTATATAAAGTTATAGTAAACTTCAATGGTGAAGAATTTGTATTAGAATTACCTAAAGGAGAATCAAGTAAAATTGGTTTAGCAGTAAATTCTGAAGGTGAAACTTTAGAAGATGCAATGAAAAATTTCGTTGTACCAGAAGGTAAAAATAGTGTATATTATGAAGATGAAGAAGGAAATCGTGTATATTACACAACTGAAACATCAACAGATATGACTATTACAAGTAAATATACAGTAAGAGTAGAAATCAATGGTGAAACAATAGTAACACCAAATGAAGGAACTCAAGTAAAAGATGTAAAAGCATTAGCTGATTTAGCAAGCGCAGAAGATTTCTATTATTTCGAAGATGAAGAAGGAAATCGTTATGGTTTAAATGATAAATTAAATAGTAATGTATCATTAACAGCTGTATATAAAGTAAATGTAACTGTAAAAGGAGTAGATGGTGTAAGCATTGGAGTTGGATACACAGTAAGACGTGGAACA
>CANQMV010000015.1 GCA_947625085.1 uncultured Bacilli bacterium | reverse complement strand
AAAAGAATTTGAAAGATTAAAAGAAATAGAAAATCAAAATAGAGAATGGGATGTAAAAAGAATACTTACAAAGAATAATTATTTAATTCATACGAACGCTATAAAAAGATATATATTACCAGATAATGATTATTTTAAAAATAGAGAGTGGCTAAAATATGCTGAAGAAGCTGATATTTTAAATGTTGTATTATTTCATACGACAGCAAAAGCATGGAGAGAACTTAATCCTAATTTAGCAAAAAACTCTAATATTAGAGACTATGCTTCCATTAATGAATTAACAGTATTATCAAATCTTGAGTCACATAATGCAGAATTAATTAAAGAAGGTAAAAGTAAAGAAGAAAGATTTGATGTATTAAGTGTTATTGCGAAATATCAATTAAATATACTTAATGATGCTGAAGAAATCAAATTATTAAAAGAAAGTAAAAATTGTGGTGATAAAAATGAATGAAAATAAAACAAACATCAACTGGTTTCCTGGCCATATGGCTAAAACCAAAAGAGAAATAAGTGAAAAATTAGCTTTAATAGATATAGTATATGAAGTAATAGATGCAAGAATTCCTATATCATCAAAGATAATAGACCTTGATGACTTAATAAAAAATAAAAAAAGAATTATGATTGTAACTAAGTACGATTTATGTGATAAAAATAGAACGGATTTACTTCTTGCTGAATATAGAAAAAAATATCCTGTTATAGTTCTAAATTTAAAAGATGGTAATCAAAAAGAGATAAATAATTTGATTAATACGACTAATGATTTATTAAAAGATATAAATGAAACTAGAAAAGCTAAAGGATTAAAACCTCGATTATTTAGAGCTTTAGTTGTTGGAGCTCCTAATGTTGGAAAAAGTACTTTAATCAATCGAATTAGTCATAAAAATTCTTTAAAAACTGGAAATCGAGCGGGTATTACTAAAGGAATTACTTGGGTTAGGGTAGGAAATACTATTGAACTTATGGATACTCCTGGAATTTTATATCCAAAAATTGCAACAAGCGAAGTTGGTCTTAATCTCGCAAGTTTAGCTTCAATAAATGAAGATATTTTAAATAAGGAAGAAGTTGCAAGCTACATTATAAAATTTTTATCCAAAAATTATCCAACTATTTTAAATGAAAGATATAATTTAGATATAAAATTACTAGATATTAATAATTTAAAGACAATTTTTGAAGTTATTGCTTTAAATACTAGCTCATATACTAAAGGTGGAATTGTTGATTATAACCGTGTTTATTCAATTATTATTAATGATTTAAAAGAAGGTCGAATTAGAAATATAACTTTTGATTAAAAAATACAAGAATTAAAATTAACTCTTGTATTTTTTTTTAAGCATTCGCTCGAATTACAACTATGTTATAAACCGAGTCAGTAAAGCCTTCATAATTAATAGTATAAGTTATTCGGTAAGTTTCAGGTTCAGAAGTATTAATTGTATCAACCATATCACCACTAGAATTAGTTATAGTAATTTTTAAATAAGGACTAAGATTTTTAGTAATTTCTTTTCCATTTTGAGATAGTGATACTAAACTACCATCATATAAAGTTTTATCAACTCCCTCACCAACATATAAATAAGTAGTATTGCTATTTTTAATACTTAATTTATAAGAATTAGTGCTACTTAAACTTTTAGTAACAGCATCAGATATACTATTAGTCGTATCTCGATAACCAGCTTTAATTGAATAAGTACCCAGGTAATTATCAAGATTATTAATAACATAACTTGTATTAGTTGTGAAAGCAACCTGCTCACCATTAAAGTAAATATAATATCCTAAAACGCCACTTTCTAAATAACCAGGATCTTCAACTGGACTCCAAGATAGCCGAACTTGATTACCTTCATAGTTAATATTAAAGTTAGTTGGAGCACTTAATTTAGAATAACTATTAGAAATTTGTGTTGGTTCCGTTCCTTTTTTAAATAATTCATAAACAATTCGATTACTTGGAGTATTAGCACTTGGTAACATTGGAGGATTACTTCCAGCTTCAACGCCAACTTTAACAACACTACTTGGCATTACAAAGTCAGTTCCATCATGATTAAAGGCGGCATTAGCAATCGCATTAAATAAGATTTCCCTTTGAGCAACTGCTGGATTCCAATGTAAAACTCTATCTAAATGGTCTTTATCGATACCATTATATCCATACCAAAGACTTATAACCGTTTTGTTAGTAAAGCCGATTACCCAGGCATCACTTATAGCATCATTTGGAAGTTTAGGATAAGTTTGCCATAAATTACTTGGATAATTAGTAGTACCAGTTTTAGCGGAAAAGTTATCAGTTATATGATATCTATAATTACGCATTCGATTAGTAACAACACCCTTTAAAACATCGGCAATCATATAAGAAGTTGAATCACTTATGATTTGTTTTGTTTCATTATCATTAACAAGTGGTTCTCCTGTTGCTCTTAAAATAATTTTTGAATAAGTAGATGGTTCAGTGTATTTTCCGCCATTAGAGAAAATTTGATAAGCTCCAGCCATTTCCATAGCATTAGAACCATTAAAGGCTCCAATAGCATGAGCTTCATGTAAAGTATTACCAGATATTTCAGGAGTAATACCAACACTTGTTACTAAATCAATTACTTTCTTTTTATCAACTTGTTGGAAAGCTTTTAAAGCTGGAATATTTCTTGAATCAGATAAAGCTCTTCTTAAAGTAATTAAACCTTCATATCTTCCATCATAATTTTTTATTGATTGACCACTTGAATAAGTGTAAGGACTATCATCAAAGAGAGTATAGGTAGACCAGTTATTATATTCAATACCTGGGGCATAGTCAAATAATGGTTTAGCAGTTGAACCAATTTGTCGATTAATTCCGGTAGCATAATTTAAAACTTTTTGATTAGAATTAGTTCGATTAGCAATTAAAGCTTCAATTTTTCCATCTTCCGAATTAATTACAACAATTCCGGCTTGAACATAATCATCAATCCAAGTATAAGTTTTTCCACTTGCAATATCATTTAGAGCATCTTGCTTTTTTCGATTCATATTAGTATAAATAAGCATTGAAGTACTTTGAGGGTCAAGTCCATATTTTTCTTCAATTTCATCACATAAAGTATCAATATAGCCTTGATATATACTTTGATTAGTTTTAGCATAAGTTACTAAAGAAGTAACAGGAACGCTTGCTGCCAAATTGGCTTCTTCTCTAGTTATATAACCATGACGAACCATTAAATTTAAAACAGTTTTTCGTCTTTTTTCAGCAGCTTCAGGATTTCTATAAGGGCTATAAGTACCTGGAGCTTGATACATTCCAGCAAGAAGGGCAGCTTCTGATATATTCATGTCTTTAGCTGATTTTCCAAAGTAATATTTACTTGCTTCTTCAACGCCCCATGCACCACCTAATCCATGATTGTTTACATAAAATTCAATAATTTGTTCTTTAGTATAATTTTTTTCTAATTTAAAAACAGCTAGATAAATATCGGTAAATTTTCGAATGATTCCTTTAATACCAGTATTAGTTTTGCTTGTAAAACTATTTTTTATAACTTGCATTGAAAGAGTAGAACCACCACCAGCATCATCTTGACCAAGTAATTGTTTAACAACGGCAACTGAAAATCTCGCTAAATCAATTCCATTATGTTGGAAAAATCTTGAATCTTCGGTTGCGATTAAGGCATCAACAAATATTTCTGGTAAATCTTCATATTCAATATTTTCTCTTATTTGACTTCCAAGTTTAGCAAATTCAACTCCATCACTATCATAGAGAATTGTTGATTGACTAGTATTTAATTGTTTCGTATTAAATTCTGGAGCTGTAATTACTACATATGTTAAAAAGCCACAAACTCCAATAACTCCAATAACCCCAATTGTTAGAAATACAAGTAAAAAGGCCTTTAATAATTTTCTTTGCTTTTTCTTTTTCTTAGTAACTTCTAATAATTTAGCAACCCCAAAAATTAAAGTAAGTCCTAATCCAGTAACTATTCCAAACAAAGTTCCAAATAGAAACGAAAATAACCCAGTAAAAACTAAAATTACTATGATAGCAATAATAAATCCTGAGCGTAATTTACCGTTTTTATTACTTACATTTTTTACTTTTTTTTCATTAACTTTCTTATTTTCATTTTTTTTACTATCTTTTTTACTTCTCATGATAACCTCCATACTTTATCAACAATTTCTAAGTAATTTACTCTTTTTAAAAAATTATTTTTTATTAAATATCCATGTTCTTCAAAATAACTTAAAGGAATAGTACTTTTTTTAATATTATCAATATAATATATTAAATCACTTGCTTTTAATAAATAAGTTTTATCTAGACTTTTAAATCTAATAATTAAAAAACAAATGCCTTTTTCTTTTTCAATATTTCTTAAATGTTTTATTTGATGTTCATGGATGTTTTCAATTGGAAAATATTTTTTATTAATTGTTTCCTTAGCTTCATAATCAATATAATTACCTTTATATATACCATTATAGTCAGTTGTTGATGGCTCACTATAATAGGCTTCTTTAATAACTCTATAGCCACTTTTATTATATTCTGCTTTTACAACTTTAATTGGAGTGGGCTTTTTATAAATATATGCTATATTATTATCAATATAATACTGATTGGTGATATTTAAATCATTTTCTAAAGACATTCCCCGATTTTTATAGGTAATAATTTTATCTTTTTGAATTTTTTTTATACCGTTTGGATAGTTCATCTCATCACCTATATTAAAGTATACTACAATTTAATTAATTTTGCTACTAAATTACTTTAAAAAATCTTGTTTTTTGTCAAATTAAAATAATTGCTATCACCTTTAATAAAAAGTAAATATTTTTTTTGAAAATGAAAATATATAATACTCCTTCTTTTAAAGTTATGTTATACTCATATTAGTTAATACAAGGAGGATTTAAATGATTAAAAAAATAATTTGTTGGAGTTTAATTTTTAGTTTGGCTTTATTTTTAGGAGGATGTAAAAATGTTAATGGAAGTTTAGATGAAATATTATCAACTATTTATAAAGATTTAGATGTAAGTTTAAAATCAAGATTAATAAGTATTCCTTTAACTAAAGATAATGCTAAAACCTATCTTGGAACTAGTGATATTACTTTTAAAGAAGGCTTAGTATCAGAACATATGACTTCGGCTATTCCTTATTCAGTTATTTTAATTAGAACTTCGAAAATGAGTCAAGTTAAAAATATCAAAACGCTTATTAAAGAAAATATTATGAATAAAGAGGAAAATTTTGATTTTCAAACTGATGATATTATTATTAAAAGTAAAGGTAATTTAATTATTGTTATAATGATATCAGATAAAGAAACTAGAGAATTAGTTGATAAAGGATTTGCTAATTTATAAAAAAGAGTCATTAACTATTAATGATTCTTTCTGTATTTTTAAAGTTAAATTTAGCAATTTCTTTTAATTTATCTATACCATATTTTTCTTTGATTTCAATTCCTTTAATATCAACTTCATCTCCAGCACCTTTAGGTAATTTAATTTTTAACTTTTCTTCAAGTTTTTGAAATTCTTTTAAGAAAATATAACGACTAATAATACTACTAGCTGCAACTGCCATATTTTTATCTTCAGCTTTAGTTATAAAAGTGATACCTCGTTGAATATATTTCGCTTCTTTTAAATATTCATAATATTTATTTTCTTTTGCAAATTGGTCAACAATAATATAGTCAACATTTAATTTTTCTTTTAAAAGTTCATATAAAACTTTATTATGCATAATAGCCTTAACTTTATTCATATTGTATTCTTTATGATAAGTATTATAGTCTTGATTATTTAAAATAATACTTTTATATTTTATTTTTTTAGCAATAAGGGGAGCAATTTCTAGAATTTTTTCATCAGTTAATTTTTTGCTATCACAGACTCCAAGTTCTTGTAAAAAGTTAACATCTTCTTTTTTTACATAGGATGCGGTTACAACAATTGGTCCAAAATAATCTCCAGTTCCAACTTCATCACTTCCAACAGAATTACAATATAAATAATTAGTTAGAGTAGGTTTATCATGATTTTTAGTTTCTTTAACTTTATTTGAAGAATTAGTAAAAATAGCTTTTCCTGAATTTATTTTTTCTGTTTCAATCCAGTATTCACTTGCTAAATCAGCATCTTTTCCTTGAAAAACCGCTTTCATAGAAGTATAAAGAGTTACCACTGTATCGCCATCTTGAGCTTGAAAAAAAGTATATTGAGGCGTTTTTTCGCGTTTTAAATCTTCATAAAAAAGAAGCATTTGCTCTTTTGTTTTTTCACATACTTTTAAAGTTATTGTCATATTACCACCATCCTAATTATATAAAATAACCTCTAATAAATCAATTCTTAACTGAAATGAATTAAAAAAAATTGTTTAAAATTGTCAAAAGTATGTTATACTTAAAATGGTGATTGAATGAAACAGTTAAAATTATTATTGATTATTTCTTTAGCATGTTTTTTAATAACAGGATGTTTTAATAAAAAAGAAAGTGATGGAATTCGTTTTAAAGAAGAATATGAAACTTTAAATAAAGAAGATGATTATCGTGATGTTTCTATTCCAAGTGATAATCCAATGGTTTATATAAATGATGTAGAACTTTCATCAAAAATTGAAAATAAAGAAGATATGGTCATTTATTTTGGTTTTAAAACTTGTCCTTGGTGTCGTAGTATAATTGAAAATTTAATTAAGGCAAGTCAAGATTTAAAAATTTCCAAAATTTATTATCTTGATATTTTAGAAATTCGCGATAAAAAAGAAATAGATGAAGATGGTAATGTTAAAGTTGTTAATCCAGGAAGTGAAGGATATCAAAAATTATTAACTCTTTTAGGTGATAGTTTAAGTGATTACACAATTTCTTCAACAGTAGTTGGTAAAAGAATATATGCTCCTAATATTATATATATTAAAGATGGAGTAATAAGTGAAGTTATTTCTGGAGTTAGTGATATGCAAACGGATTCTAAAATGGAATTAACAAAAGAAATTAAAGATGATTCTTATCAAAAGATTTATGACTTTTTAAGTAATTATGCTAATTTTACTTGTAGTAGTCAAGGTTGCTAAAAATAAAAAATAAAGTTAAAAATAAAAAATAAAGTTAAAAATAAAAATAAAGTACTTTTTTTAAGTACCTTATTTTTTTATTCGCCACTTGCTCCATAGTTAGCTAAAACTCTTGCTGATGGGTCATTTACATTACAACCTTCCCAATTTTTATTTGGCATCCAAAAATCAACGATAAAATCACTTTGACCAGGATAATATTTTTCAAAAATTTCTCGGTAAAGTAGAGATTCTTTGGTAAAAGGAGTATGTTTTTCATATTTTTTTATTTTTTCTAAAAATTCCATATCAGTATATAAACTTTCAGCATATTCTTTTAAATAATCAACTAAAGAATGACCAACAGCATCAGAAAAAGCGGCTTTTTCTCGATATAAAATATCAACTGGTAAATAATCACCTTCAAAGGCTTTTCGAAGTAAATATTTGCCTTTATTATAGATATTCATTTTTTTATCTGGATTAATGCTCATTACATAAGATGTAAAATCAATATCAGCAAAAGGAACTCTTCCTTCTAAAGAATTTCCAGAAATACACCTATCAGCTCGCAAGACATCATACATATGAAGTTCTTTAATTCTTTTAATAGCTTCCTTTTGAAACTCTGAAGCATTAGGGGCGAAATCAGTATATTTATAACCAAATAATTCATCGCTTACTTCGCCAGTTAAAATAACTTTAATGTCAGTATTTTCATGTATCCATTTACAAAGTAGATACATTCCAATCGATGCTCTTATTGTAGTTATATCCCAAGTTTCAAGATGATAAATTACTTCATCAAGAGCTTTTATAACATCATCTTTACTAATAATTACTTCGGTATGATTACTACCGATAAAATCAGCAACTTCTTTAGCATATTTTAAATCAATAGCATCATTTTCCATTCCAATTGCAAAAGTTCTAATAGGCTTTTTTAAATATTTACTTGCAACTGAACAAACTAAACTAGAATCAAGTCCACCACTTAATAAAAATCCAATTGGACTATCAGCATCTAGTCGTTTAATAATCCCTTTTTCTAATTTTTCATGAATATTTTGATAAATAATTTCTAAATCATCATCAACTACTTTTAAAACTTTAGTTGGGTCTTTATAACTAATAAATTTTCCTTGATAATAGTAATGTCCTGGTGGAAACGGAGTAACTTGGTTACAAAGATTAATTAAAGCTTTAGCTTCTGATGCAAACATTATATCATTTGAGACCTTTGAATAACCATAAAACATAGGTCTAATTCCAATTGGGTCTCTTGCAGCTATAAAATCTTTTCCATCATATAAAACAAGAGCAAATTCTGAATCTAATTTATTAAATAAATTTAAACCCATTTCTAAAAATAGGGGAATAATAATTTCACAATCAGAATCAGATACAAATTTATAACCTTTTTTTATTAAGTCTTTTTTTAAAGCTCGAAATCCATATAATTCTCCATTACAAACAACTTGCATGTTATCTCTAAAGAATGGCTGCATTCCAGCATCGGTTAAACCCATAATTTTAAGTCTATTAAATCCCCACATCCCATTTTTAATAATAATTCTATTCATATCAGGACCGCGGTAATTAATTTTTTCTAAATTTTCTTGAAAAGTTTTTTCTGAAATATTTTCTTTGGTATAAACTAAAAAACTACACATAATTAGTCTCCTTTCATAATAAAAACTAGATTTCTTTATGGGACGAAATCTAGTTTCCGCGGTGCCACCCAATTTATTATAAATATTAAAAATATTTTATAATCACTTTGCCTGTTCAATAACTCTAGAAAATATAACGGTTTTCTAACCGGCTTAGTCTACTATATTTTTCGGTAAGCAACTCGAAAGTGTTCTTTCTAATAACTACTAAATTAGGCTTTCACCATCCCTAACTCGCTTATTAGCTCATTATTATACTTTTCTTCTTCAACGTTTCTAAATTAAATTTACTTTAAATTATTATGATTGTCAAGATTAATATAGAACATTTTTTAATTATTTTTTTCATTATTTTAGACTTTAAATTTTTATTAGTTTAAGTTAAAATAACTAAAATGGTAGGTGGTTTTGGTGTTAAATCCTAATTTAATTTCTAAAAGACAAATTTTAAGTAATAAAAGAAGAACAGCTAAATTAGGTTTAATTTCTTTATTAACAGAATCGGAAATTAATAATTTAGCTTTAAAACATTTTGGAGTTTATCAAGATAATCAATTAATTGCTTATGAATGTCCCTACAGTGGCAAATTAATTACTAATAATAAAGAAATCGTTTTAGAACATATAATTCCAACTTCTAGTCTTGGAGCCACTATATTATTTAATACAATTCCAGTCTCATCATCAGTCAATGGACTTGATGAAAAAGGTTCGCTGCATTTACTTACTTGGTTTCATAGTAGTTCAAAATACCAAAATTGTTTATCAACTTCTAGAATTATAAAAATCCTAGATTATATATTTGATGGGTATGATATTGTAATTTCTAACTATTTAAAAACTCCTAATTTCTTTAATAATAATCTTTTAGAAGAAAAAACGTCTTCTCTTAAATTAATAAAATTTACAAACCTAACTAATTTTACTAAAATAACTTCGAATAAAAAAACAACTTTTAAAGCAATCGATAATATTTATATAAGTTTTTTAATTGATTTAATTAAAGAATTACAAGTTCAAAATGTAAATGTTAAAAAATATCAAACCAAATTAAATTATTTACTAAAATTAAATCTTTTTCAAGAAATAGACCGATATCTTTTATTTCAAAATATTTTAAAAGAAATTCTTAAAGAAAAATTTCAGGATAAAGAAAATATAGAATTAACTTATATGTTAAATATTGATATTAAAAGTTTAAGTTTTAATATGGAAGAATACCAAACCAAATTAGAAATTAAAAACGAATTAAATAGTCGAATTACAAATCTTGAAATAATATTAAAAGAAAAAAATATTGATTTGTTAAGTTATTTTCAAGATATTAAAACCAATCTTCCATTTTTATTTAAAAAGACAAACGATATAACTTTATTAGATATAAATAATTTAATTAAAAATATTAAACTGTCTCATCAAACAAAATTTAACTATTTAAAACAGCAAATTGAAAATAATGAAGTTTTAACTTTGGATATCAAGAGTTTTGCAAGTAAAATTAAAACTTTAAGGTTCAAAAAAAATCAAAAACCGGCTTTTAATATAGTTTTAAAACCTAATGAGTTAAAATATCTTTCGACTTCTTCTAAAAAAAGAGCTCAAGAGTTGTATTTAGAAATTTTAAAAAAGTCTTTAAAGTATAATATTTATCCTAAAGAAGATTTAATTTATACAAGAAGTAATAAATTATATTGTAATCAAATTTTAGCTTATTATCATGAATTAGAAGTTTTTAAGGTTGATAGCATTAAAGATTTAGATTTTAGGCTACAAAGATATTTAATGAATAAGTATAATAAAATTATTAAGAAAAGTTTTTTAGTTAGATTAGTTGAATGGCAAGAACTAAATAAAGGAGATATTCCATCAGCAAGTATGTTTGCAAGTTTCGAAGAAAAGTATTTAGCAACGAAGATGTTAGCTTATTTAAGTTATAGTCCAAAAAAACATAGTTTTAATAATAATTTTTCAAAAGAAGAATTAAAGTATTTAGCTACTTCCAAAGAACAAGTTTTAAATTGGCTTTACTATGAATTGTATCAAAAAGCTAAACAATATAATTATCCCTTAAAAATAGATATTTTACCTAAAAGGTTACAAAGACCTAAAAAGAAACATCTCATCTTTCAAGAATTTATTGATTGGTTTTTAACTAATCAAGATAAGTTACCAAGTGAATATTCAAAAAGTAAAACTGAAAGAAAAATAGCTACTTTTTATCAAAATATTAGGAAAATTTGTAAAAGAGAAACTAATTCATTTTCGATTCCTTTAAATAGAGAAGAGTTAAAAACTTTAGCTAATTCTAATGATTTACGATTATTAAGATGTTATAAAAATATCTATGATAAAGCGCATATTTATAATATTTATATGGAATATCAAGAAATACCTAAAAAAGTTGCTAGTATAAGTAGTTTAAAATTTAAAAAAATGTTTACTTGGATTAAAGATAAAGATAAAACCCCAAGTATTATTAGTAAAGATAAACGGGAACTGGAAATTGGAAAAATCTTTCAAGCTATAAAAACTTTAGATGGTCATGGAAAAAATTATTTTCAAATGAATTTATTAAAAGAAGAATTAGAATTATTAGCAACTTCAACTAATGATATTTTCAAAAACTTATATCAAATAATTTTATTTAAATCTTTAAAATTAAATATATATTCAAAAAAAGATATCGTTTATACTTTAGAAAATGAAAATTTATATTATTATTATAAAAGTTATTATGAAGATATTAAAAAGTATGGAAATATTAATTTTCGCGAGTTAGATGTAAATATTCAAATTGAAATTATGAATAAGTATCCTAATTTAGTTTCAAAAACATCTTTTTTAAAGTTGTTAGACTGGTTAAAAGATAATGAAGGAACTCCTTATAAAGAAAGGTGTAAAGTAAAGAAAATAGAAGATAGTAAAATAGGGTCTTTTTGGTTTCGAATAAAAAATGTTTTAGAAAGTTCTAATCGGAAGTTTCGATTTAAAACAATGCTTTCCAAAGAAGAATTAAAATATATGGCTTTATCTGATGATATTAGATTAAAAACTTGTTTTCAAAGAATTGTTCAAAAAGCAATAAAAAAGAAAATAGTTATTAATTATTATCCTGATAGTTTGCTTCAAAAATTAAAAAGGGAAGATAAAGAGTATTATTCTCTTATTAATAAAAAAAAGTTAGTTCAAAAGTGAACTAAACTATTTAATTAATATAAGGCATTTGATATTAGAATCTAGATTTTTTTGAAATTTATAAGCGTCTTCCATATTTCCACAAACAGAATTATAATGGGTTGGAATTGCAATACGTGGTTTAATTTTATTGATTAATTCACTGGCTTCTTTATAATCCATTGTATAAGTTCCTCCAATTGGAACAAGGGCAATATCACATTTTACATTTTCACTTTCTAAGGTTTTAGAAGTATCACCAGCAACATAAATTCTAGTTTTATTAATTGTTATAATATAGCCTAAATAATTAGCTTCTTTTGGGTGATAATTAGTTTCTAAGTTATAACTTGGGATAGTTTCTACTTGATAATTTAAAAAGTTATAAGTTTTATTTTTAGAAACAAAAATTACTTGTTCTAAATTTAAATTACTTGTTAAAATTTTTGTTTTTATTGCTTCTGGAACGATAATTTTCGTATCTTTATTTAAAATCTTTTTAATTGACTCTATATCAAAATGGTCAAAGTGGTCATGAGTTATAAAAATTAAATCAGCGTCATTTTTTAAAGTCTTAATTTTATAAGGGTCAAAATAAATGATTTTTTGGTCTTTAATTCTTATACTACTATTTTCATTTATTGTTATATCTAAATCCATCTTTTTTAGCTCCTTTAATAATATAATTTTATTTATATATTTAATATAACATATAAAATTTTAATTTCCAATTTATTTTAACTAAAAACACTTTCGGTTAGATTTTTGACACTTGTTAAGATATAAGAGATTTTATACCAAGTTTGGTAGTTTACTTCACCATTTGGGGAAAGGGAAAAGACATCTTGAAATACTTGAACAGCTTCTTTAGTTTCTTGATTAAAATAACCACTTGGTTTTTCTATATATGGAATACCAGGATAACTTCCATGAATATAATTTAGCGAGTTTTGTAATATATAAACATCAAGACTACAATCACCTAATTTTAAAGTTTTGGTAAATGAATAGGGATAATTACCACTTACTAGGGCATTATAGATGTTAATGTCATTTCCGTAATAATATCTTAAAATTTGAATAGCATTATAGCCTCTATCTCCTAAATTTTTAGACCCCCATTGACTTAAAATACCTTTTTCAGTGGTTTCACTTCGATATTTGGCAAGTAAAGGTTCAAATCTAATACCACTTCTTATATATTCACGAAAGATTTCATCAACAACATTAGAAATTGGTTCAAAGATAGTCGCATTTCTTTGATATTTTTGGTCATAACTAGGGGTTGAAGTAATAGTAAAATCATAGCCTCGACTTCGATACCATTCAGTAAAAATTCGATTTAGGGTAAAAGAAATAATTGCAATTACGTTAGCTTTTATAGTTTCAGTTGGCCAAGTACTATAGATTTCATTACTAGCCACATTTTTAATATAATCTATAAAAGGAACAGTATAATTAGGAGCATTAGTATTACTTGGAGTACCATCATGAACAATAATATTTTCCGGAATTATTACTTCTCTTAAAATAATAGGAGCAATTCCTTGACTATTTTCATTTGAAGTATTAAGGATGTCGTTACCTGTTTCATTAGGAGCATTGTCCCATAAGGTATTTGGAGAAATTTCACTTACATCTTCATTATCCTCTTCATCAATTTCATTCATATAAATATTTTGAATAGAAGTAACTGAATCAAAGATTTGGACTCCATCAATTCTTGTTGGTTTAAGGCCAAAGGCTGTTACCAAAACATCATATGTTTCATAAGGTCTTACATTTGTTTGGTCGCTTTCTGAATAACTTTTATCAACGGTTTTTAAAGGAATTAAGTCAGTTTGTCCATTTTCATTTGTTTTGGTTTTATATATTTCTTCGTTATTTTTTAAAATTCTAACATCAGCATTTTTAACTGGATTAGCGATGGTACCACTATAAACATTTACTTTTAAATAACCAGTTTTCATAATTCACCTCATTTTATTATATTAATATTGCTTAAAATAAATGAATATAATTGAGTGGAGGGAATAATGTTTGAAAATTTAGAAATGGGTTCAACTGGTGATATGGTTGTTATCTTGCAACAAAAGTTAAAAATGTTAGGTTTTTATAATGCCGTTATTACTGGTGAATATTCTTTAGCAACGAAAGAAGGAGTTTTGGCTTTTCAAAGGGAAGTAGGGTTGCCTAAAACGGGGATTGTTAATCAAGAGACATATGATAAATTAATGTCTTATACTGAATTGGCTCGGAGTAATTTACGTCTTAATCCAACTTTAAATTATGGCGATACTGGAAGTTATGTTCGGGAGTTGCAAACTAAATTAAAGGCGCTTTTATATTATACTGGGTCTATTAATTCAGAATTTGATAATGAAACTTTAAATGCAGTTAAAAGATTTCAACTTAATAATAATTTAAGTGCAAATGGAATAGTTAATAATGAAACTTGGGATTTGTTGAATTTTTTATATGGTAATTTAAGTCAATGTGCCCTTAATGATGAAGTAGATAATAATTTGCCATATCAAACTTATAAAGTAGTAAAAGGAGATACTTTATATAAAATAGCTCAAGAATTTAATACCACCGTTGATGAAATTAAAAGGTTAAATAATTTAACAAGTAATAATTTAGCAATTGGTCAAGAGTTAAAAATACCAACAACAACAACTAATTATCAAACTTATAAAGTAGTAGGAGGAGATACTTTATATAAAATAGCTCAAGAATTTAATACCACGGTTGATGAAATTAAAAGGTTAAATAATTTAACAAGTAATAATCTAGCAATTGGTCAAGAGTTAAAAATACCAAAATCTTAAGATAAAGTTATGTATTTTTAACTAATTATAAAATCTCTTAGACCCTTATTAATAAAGGTTTAAGAGATTTTTGTTCATAAACATTAATATATAAAATAAATTTCATATCTTTATATATTTTTTTCAAAATCATAAATATAATAAATATTATCTATAATAGTATAATAACTATTTTGATAATTAAATATATTAGAATTATTATTTACAGCTACACTAATTAAATCTTTTAAATTAGTTAAATATATAATATTATCAATATTAATATTAGGTTTATTTTGAATTTTTATAATTATATCTTGATAGGCTTTTAAAATCGTTTTTTCATTATTTTTATTGAATAAAATTTTACTTACTAAATAAATAGTAGCTATACCTAAGATAATAAAAACTATTATTTCTTTTTGAGTAATATTTTCTTTATTATTTTCTAAAAAAGCCTTTTCTTCTTTTAGAGTTATTTCTATAATATCATTGCTAAGTGGAATAGTTAATTCAACATAAAGATTATCTTTATCATTAATTATTACATTAAGTTTTAGATATAAATAGTTTTCAGTTTTAATATTATAATATTCCTGAAAAGAGTTAACATAATTAACATAATATTGATAATCTAATTTGTAATTTTCTTTTATCTTAATTTCTTTTTCATTTATATTATCTATATTTTTTAAATTAAAATTCTTAGTCCAAATTAATTTAGTACCATTATCAGCATAACTTTTAATAGTAGCTGTAATATCATAAGAATAGTTAATATTTTCTTTAATTTTGTTTTTTAAATAGTAATCAAAATAAATATCAATATTTTTAATGGAATTTGCTATATAGTAGTTATTAGCTTCTAATTTATCAGTTAAAAAATAATTGTTAGGATTTAAAGTAACTTCATAATATGTTTTATTTTTTAATTGATATCGATTGTTTTTTTGTATAATATATATTACTTCTAAAAAAAGAAGTCCTATTAAAAGAATAATACTTAAAATAAATAATAATTTTCTTTTTTTACTTTTTTCTTGCAATTTAATCCTCCTTCGTCAACAATTCATTTAACAAAATAGAAGGATATCCTAAATATTTTAGAGAAAATTGATAAACTCCTTTTATATCTTCCTTTTGAACTTTTATATAATCTACATTATTATTGGCATCTCCTTTAGTAACATAATATTCATTTATACTTACAACTCGGTGAACAATAATTTGATTTTGATATTTAAAGACAATAATATTACCAGGTACGATATTTTCATCTTTTTTATAAATGACAATATCGCCTCTTTTAAAAGTTGGATTCATACTATTTGATAAAATAGCTATAGGTTGATAAGTAAATAATCCAAGCATAAATAATACTAATAAAATAGATGTAATAATAGTTAAAGGATAAAGAACTATGCTAGTAAAAGGCTTTATAGTTTTTTTACTAAATATAAAGTATCTAAATAAATAGTAAATTATTAAAACTTTAATGATATTAAAAGAACCTTCAATAAACCAATTACTATAAGGAATAATTGGTAAAATAATTTTAGGTATTTCATTAAATATTTTAATAATTATGGGAATATTATAGTCAGAATTTAAAGATAGATAAGTATATAGAATATTTTGAGCAATAATAGGTATAATTATGGAAGTAAGATAATGAAAAAAAACGATATTATGGGAAAGAAAAAGAACTTTAAAGTTAATTTCACTTAAAATAATAATAATAGTTATTAAAACCTTAAAATCAAAGTAATTTTTGTTACTTTTAAGAAGTTTATAACGTATTATTTCAATACCATATATTGGTAAGATAACTTTCCATACATTGATAAAAATATTAATTAATGAATAATTATTAATGTTTTTATTAAAGCCGAAAATAAAACCACTAACTAAATAAATTATAAAAAAGATAATAGATATAGTTAAAGTAATTTTAATTTCTTTTTTCTTTTTTAGTTTTAAATCTTGATAATAAAAAATACTTAGAAAAATTAACCAAAAAAATGGATTAAAAAAATTAATATAGAAATTACTAGTATAAAAGAAAATATGACTTATAGTATAAATGATTAAAAGAAAAAATAATGGTTTATTTTTAAGAATTTTCTTTTTGAACATATTGAATTATCCCAGTTAACGTTTTAGTTTTAACATCGGGAATTTTTTTTGTATTTTTAACATATGTTACTATAATATTGAAAGTAGTTGAATCCCCAACATTTAAGTCTTTTTTAAGTTCAGATGTTGTATAGTTAATTTCTTCAATTCCATCAATTTCTTCCGTGAATACTATCGTTTGTAATTCAGCATCAATAGTCCCTAAATTTTCGATGGTAACCTCATAAATGATTTCATCACCAGGCTTATTAAGCTTAGCCGAAAAATTAATAGAATCTTTAGTAAATGTTGGAGTTCCAGCATCGCAACCATCAGTTACTTGGGTAGCAGTTATATTTGTTATTCTAACGTCCCACTCACCAGTAATTTCTGTAGTTCCATTAATAGTAAAATCGGTCGCAAATGTTGAATAACCAACAGCCATTAAAATAATAGTTGCAAGAAAGAAGATAATGATAATTAATTTTTTATTTTTACGCAATTTAATTCTCCTTTCTATTTAGCTTTTCAAAGTTAAATTTTAAATAGCATTATGCTATCTCACTTATAATTTATGTTAAAATAAATAATCGGTATTGTTATTTGGCCTAAAGTAGTTTAAAAAATTATTAATCCTATAAATTTAATATTTTTAATTTTAAAATGGATATAATTATTATTCTTAAAACTCTACTTAGATAAAAAATTCATTGTGATTTTTTTATTCGTAACCCCTTAAAAAAATAAAGTATTGAATGGCAAATTTAAGAACCTAGAAAAATTAATGGGAAAAAATTTTTATATATAAAGGATATCTAAAAAATGATTATGAATATTGTCCAAGATGTGGTTATTAAGTTATCTTTTTTTAAATTTAATTAAGGCAAATTAAAAAAACTTTAGCAATTTGGTACACGTTTTGGTACACAAAAGTTGAAAAAGGCAATAAAAAAAATCAATTTAATAATTGACTTTTATGTAAATACTTGAAAAATCAAGCAAATTTCAAATGGAGCGATAACTTTACTTATATTCGAAAAATTATACTTCCAAGATTGACTAAATCAAATAAATTAATTATAGCAGTTTTTAGTATTATTCCAATAGAATTATAGAAAATTTTCACTAAATATAGTATAATTATATCAATAAAAGCAGTATAAGAGGAGAATTTTATGTTAGAAAATAATGATAAGTATTTTGAAGTTTTAAATGATATAAAAAACACTTTATTAGTTACTAGAAATAAAATGATTGAAAATGTTAATAAAGATTTAATTCTAATGTATTACAATATTGGATTAAAGTTAATACAATATAACAAATGGGGCTCATCTTTTATTGATACTTTAGCAAAAGATTTAAAAATAGAGTTTCCTACAATTAAAGGTATGTCAGCAAGAAATTTAAGATATATGCAAAAGTTTGCTAGTGAATTTGATAATGATGAATTTTTGCAGCATGATGTTGCAAAATTACCTTGGACTTCAATTACAACTATTATGGATCAAGTAAAAGACAAGGAAAAAAGAAATTGGTATATTATAGAATCAATAAATAATGGTTGGCCAAGACCAATTATAATTCATCAAATAGCAAGTAAATTGTATGAAAGACAAGCTCTTTTAGAAAATAAAACTACTAATTTTGATGAAACTTTACCAACACCTAATAATGAACAAGCAAAAGAATTACTAAAAGATCCTTATATTTTTGATTTTATAACTGCTGATAAAGATATTAAAGAACTTGATATTGAAAGAGAATTAACTACTAATATTACTAAGTTATTATTAGAACTAGGCAATGGTTTTGCATTTGTGGGAAGACAATATCATTTAGAAATAGAAAATGAAGATTATTATATTGATTTATTGTTTTATAATTTGAAAGTTAGAAG
>CANQMV010000014.1 GCA_947625085.1 uncultured Bacilli bacterium | reverse complement strand
TAGTTTTGCTCAATATACTTTAATTTTAAATAGTAAAGAAGAAAGAGATTATTTGCAAAAATATTTACAAAAATATGATATACCAACTAATATTTATTATCCAAAGCCATTGCATTTGCAAACTGTCTATAAAGATTATCAAGAAGATACTAGTAATTTAGAAGTTTCCAAAAAATTATGTGATACAGTTTTAAGTATTCCAATGCATCCTTATTTAAATGGAGAATTAATTAATGATATTGCTAATCATATTATAGATGGTTTAGAGGCATTTAAAAATGAGTAATTATTTTGTTCATGAATCAAGTTATATTGATGATAATGTATTAATAGGTGAGGGTACTAAAATTTGGCATTTCTCTCATATTATGGAAAATGCTAAAATTGGTAAAAATTGTAATATTGGTCAAAATGTTGTGATTTCACCTCAAGTTTCAATAGGAAATAATGTAAAAATTCAAAACAATGTTTCCGTTTATACGGGTGTAATTGTTGAGGATGATGTTTTTCTTGGACCATCGTGTGTATTTACTAATGTAATAAATCCTAGAAGTTTTATTGTAAGACGTGATGAATATCGTAGAACTTTGATAAAAAAAGGCGCATCAATTGGCGCAAATGCAACAATTGTCTGTGGTCATGATATTGGAGAGTATGCTTTTGTTGGAGCTGGAAGTGTTGTAACACATGATGTTCCTGATTACGCTTTAGTGATTGGAAATCCAGCTAGAATTAAATATTACGTTTGCAAATGTTCCCATAAAATGGATTTTATAAATGACACTTTTGTATGTCCAGATTGTTCTAGAAAATATGAAATAAAAAACAATGTAGTTAGGAGAGTTAAAGAAAATGAAAGAAAAATTACTAAAGAAAATTGAAAATAAGGAAATTGTTGTTGGTGTTGTTGGACTTGGCTATGTAGGTTTACCATTAGCTGTTGAAAAAGCCAAAGCTGGTTTTAAAACTATTGGCTTTGATGTTCAAGAAGAAAAAGTAAACTTAGTTAATAAAGGAATAAATTATATTGGTGATGTTGTTGATAGCGATTTACAAGAATTAGTTAAAAATAAAAAGTTAGAAGCAACCAATGACTTTTCCAGAATAAAAGAAGTTGATTTTATTGCAATTTGTGTTCCAACTCCACTTGATGAACATCAACAACCAGATATTAGTTATGTTCAAACAAGTGCTATAAATATTTCTAAATATCTATCAAAAGATACTATGGTAGTTCTTGAAAGTACTACTTATCCTGGAACAACTGAAGAACTTATTAAACCAATTTTAGAAAATGGTAGCAAACTTAAATGTGGAGTAGACTTTTATTTAGGTTTTTCTCCAGAAAGAGTTGACCCAGGAAATTTATATTACAAAACCAAAAATACTCCTAAGGTAGTAGGTGGAATTGGTAAAGATGCAACGGAAGTTATTGCTAAAATGTATCGTAGTGTTTTAGGGGCTGAGATTTATGAAGTATCATCACCTGCCGTTGCGGAAATGGAAAAAATTCTTGAAAATACTTATCGAAATATTAATATTGGTTTAATTAATGAACTAGCTATTTTATGTAATAAAATGAAGATTAGTCTTTGGGAAGTTGTTGATGCCGCTAAAACTAAACCTTATGGATTTCAAGCTTTTTATCCAGGACCTGGTCTTGGAGGCCACTGTATACCTCTTGACCCTTATTATTTGGATTGGAAAGCTCGGGAATATGGTTTCCATACTTCCCTAATTCAAGCATCAGGAATTATTAATGACCGTATGCCTGAATATTGCTGTGAAAGAGCCGAAAGAGTTTTAAATGACTTAAAAATACCAATGAATGGAGCTAAAATTTTAGTCCTTGGAGTAGCTTATAAAAATGATATTGATGATTACCGTGAATCACCTGCTTTAAGAGTTATAGAATGTTTAAAAGAAGATAAAGCAGTAGTTGATTTTTATGACCCATATATAAAAGAATACAAATATAAAGGAAAAACTTATCAAGGAATTGACAAGATAAATGAAAAAATTATTGCAAGTTATGATTTAATCTTTATTACATGTGCTCATTCAAATATTGACTATGAAATGATTAGTAAAAATGCTAAAGCAATCTTTGATACAAGAAATGCTATGAAAAATATTAAAAATAGAAAAAATATTGAATTATTATAATGGAGGATTATGCGTAACAAGATAAAAGTAGTTAAAGAAATTCTAAAATTACCTAAAGTTACAATCGAAATTATTGATAATAATGAATCAGTTGAAATTCATGATTTATATAAATATTTTAATAAACGTCATCCCAAATACAAGATTTTTAAAAATAAAACAATAGGGGTTATGTTATTTAAAATTCCAAAAAATATTCAAGAATATGAATCACAAATATCTGGAAAAAATAGTGTTAAATATTTTAGCAATCGTTGTAAAAAGTTTGGCTACTATACGGATTATTTTGTTAAAAATGAGCATTTAAAAGAAATGTATGATATTAACACATCAGCAAGCACTCGTCAAGGAAGAAGTATGAGTAAACATTATCTTGAAGAAGTTCCAAAAGAAGAACCGAAAAGTGAGGTTTCCTATTTTGGAGTTTTCACGAAAGATAATAAGTTAGTTGGTTATATTCGATTAATTAATACCCCTAAATTATATGTTATAAGTCAGTTATTGGGCCATCATGATTATCAAAATGATAATATTATGTATTTAATTCTTCATGATTTAATAACTTCCTTAATTGAAAAAACTAAAGAAGACCAAAATGACATTTACTTAATGTATGATACTTATTTTGGCGGAAGTGATGGAATAAAACTATATAAACGTCGTCATGCTTTTAAACCTTATAAAGTAAAGTGGATTTATAAAAATGAAAAATAGAATCTATAATGATTATTTCATGCCTGAAAGAATTTCTGAATATGAAAAATTATTACAAACCTTTTTAGATAATGGTTATAAATTTCTAATGATTAAAGATTACAAAAAATGTAATGATAAAAACAAATATATATTTATTCGTCATGATATAGATTCTGATATTGATATTGCTAGGAAAATGTTTTTAGTTGAAAAAAAATTAAAAATAAAAACCACTTTTTATTTTAGATTAGAAACATTTTCTAAAAGTTTAGTTGAGGAAATATTAGAATATGGAAGTGAAGTTGGTTATCATTATGAAGAGCTTGCTACTTTTGTTAAAGAAAATAAATTAACAAGTATAGATGATGTTCAAAAAAATAAACCTAAAATACAAGAATTATTCCTTGAAAATATTAGAAAGATTGAAGAAAAATATCATTTTAAACTAGCATCAATTGCCTCCCATGGTGATTTTATTAATCGTAAATTAGGAATTACTAATAAAATAATTTATGATGAAAAGTTAAGAAAAAAGTTAAATTTAATTGAAGCTTATGATGTTGATGATTATGTTGATTTTAGAACAAGTGATACAATGTATCCTAAATTTTTTAAGGAAGACCCATATTTAGCAATTTCAAAAAAAGCTAAGAAAGTTTTATTATTAATTCATACAAGATATTATGGTAAAAATCCTAAAGAAAGATTTAAATTAGATGTAAAAAGAGTAATCGATAGTATAAAATTTCGAAAAATAAAAAAGTAAGAGGTGTTAAATGGAAAAAACTATAGTTATATTGTCGCATGTATCATTTGATGCATCTCCATATTGTTCTTATGTCCATTCTCACGCTATTTCTTTGCAAGAACTAGGCTATAAGGTAATTGTTTTAGCACCTCTAAATTATTTTCCTTTGATAACTTTATTTAGAAAAAATAGAAAAGAAATATATAAAGATAGAAAAGGTAAAAAAATAATTGATAAAATAGAAGTTATTTATAAGAAAAAATTAAGTTTCTCGACTCTTTTAAAAAATTCTAAATTTAATATAAATGGATTCTTTTATTATTTAGCTATAAAAAATACTTTTAAAAAAATTACCAAAACGAATGAAGTAATTTTAATTGATGCCCATACTTATAAAGTTGAAGGTTATGCAGCTTTTAAATTAAAGAAAAAATATGGCATAAAAACTTTTATTACTTGTCATGGAACAAGTTTTAATAATTATTTTCAAAGTGACACTCTAAAACTTGATATTATTAAAAGAAGTAAAATAATTGATTATTATGTTGGAGTTAGTAATAAGATTATTAACCAATTAAATAGTTTAGGAATTAAAAATACAAAATTAATTTATAATGGAACTAATTTTTTTAATTTAGAAAATAATGTTTCCAAGGATAAATTTAAAATTGTAACTATTGGTTCTTTTACTTCTGATAAAAATATTGATGTTGTAATTAAAAGTTTTAAAAAGATAAATGAAAAATATAAAAAGGCAACTTTAACTATAGTTGGAACCGGACCTTTAGAACTAAAATTAAAAGAGTTAGCTGATAATAATAAAAATATTATTTTTACTGGATATTTACCAAATGAAAAAGTTCATGAAATTTTACAAACTGCTAATATTTTTGTCTTGGTATCTTCGCCTGAAGGATTTGGAATTTCTTATCTTGAAGCTATGTATAATAAATGTATTACAATCGGAACATTAGGTGAAGGAATTGATGGCTTTATTAAAAATCAAGAAAATGGTTTTTTAATTAATATTAATGAGGCTCAACTTGTAGATTTAATAAAAAATATTTTTGAAGAAAAATATAATTTAGATTTGATAAGAAAAAATGCTTTTGCTAGTGTTCGTGATTTAACATGGAAAAGAAATGCTTTAGAATATATCAAATTAGTAGGTGATAAAAAATGAAAATATGTCATGTTACAAGTGCTCATAATCGATATGATGGAAGAATTTTTTTAAAACAATTAACATCACTTTCCAAAAAATATGAATGCTTTCTGATTTGTTCGGATGAGCTTGCTTCAGAAGTTAAAAATAATATTAAAATAATTTCTACTCATAAAAAATTCAAAAATCGTTATGAAAGATTTTTTAAAGCTTCTAAATATTTAAAGAAAAAATGTTTAGAAGTTAATGCTGATATTTATGAATTTCATGATTCCGAACTACTTGATTTAGCTTTTTATATGAAAAAAAAGGGGAAAAAAGTTATATTTGATGCTCATGAAGATTACGAAGCTTTGTTTTTAGAACGAGATTGGATTCCTAATTTTTTAAGATATATATTGCTTAATAATTATATTCGAAAAGAGAAAAAAATTTTGCCAAAATTGGATTATTTAATAGCTGCGGCAAGTCATATTAAAGAAAAACTAGAAGTTTATAATAAAAAGGTTTTAGTTATTGAAAATTTTCCAATTTTAACTTTAAAGCCTAAAAAGGTTAAGCACGATATTGAAACGATTTGCTTTGCTGGAGGTATTAATTCTAGTTGGAACCATGATAAGGTAATTAAAGCAATTAGTAATATTTCTAATATTAAATATTTAATTGCTGGAAATTATTCTAACGAATATTATGCAAGTTTAAAAGAACTAGAGGGATTTAGTAAAACAGAATTTCTTGGCAAATTATCTTTTCAAGAGGTTCGCGATTTATATCAAAAATCTGATATAGGAATTGCAATTTGTTCATATAGGTCGAATGTTAATTATGAAAAAGGAAGTTTAGGAATTACTAAGATTTTTGAATATATGATGCATGAATTACCTGTTATTTTTACCGATTTTGAAGTTTTTGAAGAAATTAATAAAAAAACTAAATTCGGAATAAGTGTTAATCCAACTGATGAATTACAAATTAAAGAAGCGATTGAATATTTAATTAAAAATCGTGAAGAGGCTTTAAAAATGGGAAAAAATGGTAGAAAATTAGTTGAAGAGAAATATAATTGGAATGTTTTAGAAGAAAAACTTTTGAATTTGTATGCTGAAATTGATAGTAGGTGAATTTAATGTTTGATAAATTAAAAAATACAATTAAAAAAATGAGCAAAACTGGTTTTTTTTCAATATTTATATCTAATACTTTTGCTAAAGTAGTTACCTTTTTAGGTTCAATTATTTTAGTTAGAATTTTAAGTAAGGATGATTATGGCATATATGCAGGGGTTTTAAATGCTCTTTCAATGCTATTACTTTTAAATGATTTTGGCTCATCAAGTGCTGCCCTTCAATATTTAACGGAAAATCAAGAAGACCAAATAACTCAGCAAAAAATAATTAATAGTGCTATTAAAATTGGTCTTGTATCAGCTATAGTAAGTTCTATTTTAATTTTAATTTCACCTATTTTTTATCCATACACAATTAATGAAGTAAAAAAACTAACTCCTTTTTTGTTTTTAATGCCCTTGTTAAATTTAATTAGCAATTTTGCTCCTATAATTTTACGTTCCAAAATGGAAAATAAAAAATTTGCTAAATTTAATTTTGTTACTACTATATTTAATTATTCTTTTTTAATTCCTTTGACGTTTGTTTTTGGTTTAGTTGGAGCTATATTTTCTCAATATGCTTATGCTTTCGCTTCAATTGTTTATGGTTTATTTTTAATAAAGCCATATTTGAAGAGTTTGATTGGTAGAGCTAAATTAGAAAAAAAAGAACATCGTAATTTTTTAAAATTTTCGCTTATTACACAAATTAATTCTACGATTGGAACTCTTTTAATAATAGTAGATACATTTATAATTGGTTATATGATTAAAAGCCCTGAAATTTTAGCAAATTATAAAGTAGCATCAGCTATTCCTCATGCTTTAACTTTTATTCCAACTACTATAGTAATTTATATTTTACCATATTTTATTAAACATAATAAGGATAAAAAATGGTTAAGAGAAAACTTTAAAAAGATAATTTTATATAGTTTTTTTGGCTTTGGATTGCTATCTTTATTTTTAATAATTGCTTCTAAATTAATATTTAATATTTTATATGGAAGTAAATATTTAGATGCTATTTTGCCGTTTAACATATTAATAATTGGTTTCTTCTTTACTGCTTGTCTTGAAACACCTTGTTCTAATATTATGTATGCCATGAGAAAAGTAAAAGTAAATGTTGTAGTAAATTGTATTTCTTTAGTTATTAACATTATTTCGAATATTTTCTTTATAAATTTGTTTGGTTATATTGGAGCGGCTATAACTACAACTATAATTTATATAATTAAATCAATTATTTATTTATTATATGTAATTAAACTATTTAAAGGAGATGTGTAGAATGAGAAGATTTTTAGTAAAAATGATTGTAAATCTCATTTATATATGGGGTTCAATTTGGTATGATAAAAAATATTTAACTGGTCAATATTTTAATCGAAGTCACTTTTCAGAAGGGTGGAAATGGATTTTAAGATATTGGTTTCCTCAAAAAGTATTAGGTTATGCACGTAATGTAAATTTTCCAGTTCCAAGAGGTATAAAAATTTGTGATGCCAATAAAATAATTTTTGATAATGATGATATTATTAATTTTCATTCTTTTGGTTGCTATTATCAAACACTTGGAGGAAAAATTTATATAGGTAAAAATACTAAAATAGCTCCTAATTGTGGGTTGATTACTGCTAATCATGATTTAAATGATTTGAATAAACATGCAAAAGGAGCAGATATTAGATTAGGAAATGATTGTTGGATTGGTATGAATTCTGTTATTTTACCGGGAATAGTACTTGGTAATCATACAATAGTCGGAGCTGGTAGCATTGTAACCAAAAGTTTTCCAGAAGGAAATTGTGTAATTGCTGGAAATCCAGCTAAAAAAATACGTGATTTATAATAAAAAACTCATTATTTTGAGTTCTTTTTATTAATAATTTGAAAATAATGATGGCCCATTATACAAACAATATGAGTTTGTCTTTTTAAACAAATTTTTAAATATTCACCAAATTTGAAATATGAATATAAATTAGTTGGATGTTTGTAATATAAAGAAATTATAATATTAATTCGGTTAATCGTTTTGGATATGATATTTCGAGGAGTTTTAGTAAAAGCTAAATGACAATCTGCAACTTTTATATTATTATCAATATCTGGCATTAACCAATTAACAAATTTTTTAAATAATATACGGTCGTTTTTTTGATATGGGTCAATTGTTTTCCAAAATTCCATTAAGTCTATATCTAAGTAGCAAAGATACCATTTTAAATTATGATAATCATAATTTCTAATTGCATTAACCAAGTATTTAGCATGATATTCTTTATATCTAAATTCATCAAATAATTGTATCATTTCAATACTATCGTTTAATTTTGTTGAGGAACTTTTAATATTTAGGCTAGTTAATAAATTATTCATAATTGTATCTTTATCTTTTAAATTAAAAATTGAAATATTACCATACGTTTTAAAAATATCTTCACATACCATTTTAATTGATAATTTATTATCAACAAGATTGTTTTTGGTTATTTTTTGGTCTGATAAAAAATCTCCAAGATATCCTGGTACTACAACATCATAAGGTTTGATAATATTATTTTCTCTTAGTTTTTTTATTGCATACATGTCTTGGAAAACGGGAATTTGGATACCATTTCCATAATATTTAAACATATTTATTCCATCTTCGGAATAAAATATTTTTTTCATTTCTTTGGGTTTATATTCTACAAAATGCCATTCAAAATGAAAGTATTCAGCAATTTTTTTAGATACCCTTGCTTCTTCATTATCTTTCTTTCCATAAGAGAAGGTTATAACATTTTTATAATTATTTTTATGTAAATAATAAGCAATTAATCTTGAATCATAACCACCAGAAAGGGGAATAACGGCTGTTCTTCCATCTAAATATGTAATTAATTTTTTGATAGCTTCGTTGTAAAGAGTATCTAATTTTTTAAAAATTTCTTGCCTTGTTTGCTTTATAACATTGTATTTATATGTATAGTAACTATGTATAGTAACATTATAGTTTTTATCAATTTCAACAATTGAAGCTGTTGGTACTTGATAAATATCTTCATATAATGTAGTATTACCTAACGAAACTCCAAAAAATAAAAAAGTTTCCATTTGGTTCTTATTTTCTTTGTTATTGAAATTTTCAATGTTATCTTGAATAATTATTTGCTTATTTTTGACTGCGTATAAAAGCGGAAAAGTCCGAGCTCTATCAACTGCTAGTAAAACTTTGTCCTTTAAAATAATAATTATACTGAAAGCTCCATTTAATTTATTTATCGTTTTTTCCAAATCATTTTTATTTTTAACATTTAAAAATAACTTTGTTAACTCTTCAGTTTCTAATAATTTATCATTAAAAAAAGCATATCCTATTGCTTTAACATTATCTTTTTCAAACCATTTATAAGTATTATTATAATTTAAATCTATTATAGTATTCATCTTTACCTCCATTTACTATATTATACTTTAGTTTATATTAAAAAACAAGTTGCGCATTTTTGTAGTCTATAAAAAAATATTTGATATTACATAAATTTATGTTAAACTATTATTAATTTAATAGTAAATTTTTATTGATTTAAAATTTATTATAATAAAATTTGATAGAAAGGATTGCTAATTATAGATTTAATAAAATTTTCTATAAATTGATTATATAAAATATATGAAAACAGTGTTATATATTACTTATATTGATTTTGATTTGAATAAAATGGCTTCTGGTAGTTATGTTAGACCTCAAAAAATTTATAATGCATGGTTAGAAATGGGATATAAAGCTATTTTATTGAATGGTTCTATTCAAAAAAAATATAAGAAAGAACGATTAAAAAATATTGAAAAAATCAAAACTTATTTATCAGAAAATACTCCTGACTTTTGTTATATTGAATCTTCTGGTTCGTATATTACTTTTAAAGAAGATAAAAAATTAATTAAATTAATACATAAAAAAGGAATAAAAATTGGATATTTTTATAGAGATGCTTATCATAAATTAGGACGAGATGTGCTTTTTAACGGGAAAAAAGTAAAAATTTATTCAAAAGAATTTTTACGTTATTTATATATTAAATGTAGAATGTATTTTGATGATATGTTCTTGAAAAAATATATTGATATTGTATATTTTCCTTCAATGGAAATGTCTTTATATTTTAATTTTAAAAATATGAAAGAGTTACCTCCGGCTGGAGAAATTATTAATTATTGTGATAATAATAAAAAAAGCGGAGTTATTTATGTTGGAGGAATTACAAAATCCTATGGTATTGATTTATTAATGGAAACATTTTATGAAATTAATAAACTTGAAAAAATTGATTTAATTTTAATTTGCCGAGAAAAAGAAGTAAATAATATTCCTGATAAATATTTAAACGAGCCATGGTTAAAAATTAGACATGCTAGTGGTAAAGAATTAAAAAAATATTATGAAAAGGCTAAAATTGCTGTAATGCCAAAAAATATTAATTATTTATATAATAGTTTTGCTGTTTCTGTTAAAATATATGAATATATGAGTTATAATTTACCAATCGTTGCAACTGAAACTTTAGTTGTAAAACGTATATTTAAAGAAAATAAAATAGGATTAGTTGCTGATTTTGATGTAAATGATTTTAAAGATAAAATATTAAAATTATACAATAATGAAAATTTAATCTTGGAATATAAAGAAAGCATCAAAAAAAGTTTATTAAAAAATAATTTATGGATACATAGAGTAAAAAAAGTATCAGAAGATTTAAGTAATTTATAAAAAAATAAATAAAAAAATTTGCTTATAATTAAAAATGTGTTAAAATCTATATTATATGTGCTAAATAAAAAAACAAGAAAATTGAGGAGTTGTAGTAAAATGAGTAATTTAATAATTGTAATATATAATTTTTTAATTTTATTATTACCTTATAGTTTAAATTTTAAAGGATTAACTTATTCAAAAATTTTATTTGCTTATTCAATATTAGTATTGATATATTTAATAATTAAAAAAGAAATAAATTTTAAATTATTTAAAAACAAAACACTTAAATATTTAACAATTGGTTTTTTTAGTTTTTTAAGTATAGTTTCATTTTCAACACTTTTAAATGGCTTTTTTAATCAAAAAATGTATTTTACTAATTTATTAGAAATGCTTAGAGTAGTTGAATATTATTTAGTTATTTTAAATTATTATGTTTTATTAAAAAAAGATAGAAAGATATTTAATAGTTCATTAATTACATTTTTACTTTTTAATGTAGGTTTAGCCTTTTTTCAATTTCATAATTTATTTCATTTGAATGAATATTATATAAAATTAATTGCTCCAACTCAGTATGAAACTTTAGTTAATAATTATCCATTTCCAAGAGCTGTTGCCCTTGCTGGAAATCCTAATGTTCTTGGATTTTTGATGGCTCTTGCTTCCGTTTATATTTTATATTTAATAATTAATAATTATAAAAAATGGTATTATTATATTATTTATACTTTAATAATAATTACAGTATTTTTATCTTGTTCAAGAACTTCTTATATTACTTTAATAGGAGGAAATGGATTATTAATATTATTAACTTTTTTTAAGTTTTCAAAAAAAGATATTTTAAAAACAATTGGAATAGGGGGCTTATTTTTAGTCTTTCAAATATTATTAATTTTTTCCTTACCTGAAAAATATACATGGAGAATTAAAGGTTTAGTTGATTTTAAAAATGCTTCTAGTTGGCAAGAGAGAGTTGAAAATAATAAAGAATTTATTTCTGATTTAAAAGGTGATAAAGAAGAAATTCCAGAACTAGATGATAATATAGAAAATCCAAGTCTTAATAATAAAAACAAAACTGTTTCGCATCCACTATTTAATTTTATTTTTGGAAATGGTCCTGATAAATTAAAAGAAAAACATAAAGATTATTTTGATAATGAATGGTTTATGATGATATTTAATTATGGTCTTGTTGGAACAATTTTATTTGCTTTTATGTTGCTTTTCCCTTGTTTTTCAATTAAAAGTAATAAATATTTTAAGTGGAAGTTGTATTTAACAGTAATAATTATGAACTTTGTTTATATGATTGCAGCAGCTAGTTATAATTGTTATTTATTATTTCTATTTACATCCATATTAATTGCTTATACTTTAGAGTCTAAATCTCAAAAATTCTAAGATACTTTTTCTTGGAATTTTTAAATTTATGTTATATAATTGATATGGTAGGTGAAAAGTATGAATGATAATTTTAATTATGAAGAATATTCTAATCAAAAAAATAAAGATTTAAGCCATAGCAACAATAATTTAAATCGCAAACCTAAAGATGAAAATAAAAATCAAAAATTAAATAAGAAAAACATTGTAATCTCGATACTTTTGATTGTTGTGATAATAGCTTTAGTTTCGGTTTTTCTTTATTCTAAGTTTGGAAATAAAGAAGTGCAAGAATCTTTAACTGGAAATAAAGATAACAATCAAAATCAAGAAATTGAAAAAGAACCTGAAAAGAAAGTTCAAATTGTAGACCTTGATGATACTAGAAGACCATATGCTATTATGATAAATAATCACCATGCTGCATGGCCTCAATCTGGTCTTAAAGACGCTTTTATTATTTATGAATTGATGGTTGAAGGTGGAATTACCAGAATGATGGCTTTATTTACTCAAGATAAAGATGTATCTAAACTTGGTTCAGTTCGAAGTGCTCGGCATAATTATTTAGATTATGCTTTAGAGAATGATGCTATTTTTGTTCATTTTGGAGGTTCTACTTATGCTTATGATGATATTAAAAAATTAGCTATTAATAATATTGATGGAAATACTTTTGCTGGAAGTTATTTTTACCGAGATAAAACTTTAAATCGTTCAACTGAACATACTGTTTTTACAACAAGTGATAATATAAAAAAAGCTATTACTGATTTAAAATATCGAACTGAAAGAAATAAAGATTATCTTTTAAATTATACAACTGATGAAGTTGATTTATCAAAAATTTCTGGAAGCCAAATTGCAAATAATGTTTCTGTTAAATACTCATATTACCAAACTTCATCTTATGAATATAATCCTACGGAAAAAGTTTATTATCGTTCTATGAGTGGTCAAAAACATGTTGATTTAGTAACTGGTGAACAATATAAATTTAAAAATATTTTAGTTTATTCTGTTAAATATACGAGTATTTCAAAATCTGACCATCAGGATTTAAGTAATGTTGGAAGTGGAGAAGGATACTATATTACTAATGGTTATGCAGCTCCAATTACTTGGAGTAAAGCAAGTAGGAGTGCGGAAACAATTTATAAATATCAAGATGGAAGTGAAATTTCGGTATCTGATGGTAATACTTTTATTCAAATTTATCCAACAACCGGAAGTCTTTCAATAAGTTAATATGAAAGATATCTTAATATTAATTCCAGCCTATAATCCAAGTATTAAACTATATGATTTAGTTATAGAATTAAACCAACTTGGTTTTTCTAAAATATTAATTATTGATGATGGTTCAACTATTAAATCATCTCGTCAAGTTTTTAAAAAATTAGAAGCAATAGAATCAGTTATTATTTTAAGTTATCCTGATAATAAAGGGAAGGGGTATGCTTTAAAATATGGGATTAACTATTACCTAGAAAATTTTCATAATGATTTTTTAGGTCTTGTAACAGTAGATGCTGATTACCAACATCTCCCCGATGATATTTTAAATATTGCTTTAAAACTGCATGGTAATTTAGATAGTATAGTTCTTGGTGAAAGAAATTTTAATTTAAAAGAAATCCCTTTTTTAAATCGTTTGGGTAATAAATTAACTGCTCTTATCTTCAAACTTTTATATGGAAATATAAATGATACTCAGACTGGGTTAAGAGGATTTCCAAATCGTTATTTAAATTATGCTTTAGAAGCTAAAGGAAATAAATTTGAATATGAAATGAACGTCTTAATAAAATTTACAAGATTAAAAATTCCAATTATAAAAGTTCCGATTTCAACAGTTTATTATCAAAAAAGTGAATCGAAATTTAAAAAAATAAGTGATTCACTTCGAATATATAAAGTTTTATTTACTGAATATTTAAAATTTACTTTTTCTAGTATGATATCAAGCATTATTGATATAGGAATTTTTTCAGGCTTTATATTAATTTTTACAAATTTAAATCCCGATTTAGCTATAGTTTTTGCAACAGTTATAGCTAGACTTATATCAGGTTTTATTAACTTTAACTTAAATAAAAATTTTGTCTTTTTAAGTCATGAAAAAGATAATATACTATTATACAAATATTATTTATTATGCATGATAAATATGGCTTTATCAGCTATTTTGGTTTTAGGTTTTCATAAATTATTTCCAAATGTTTTTGATGCTATCTTTAAAGTTATTGTTGATATAGTAATTTATTTTATTAGTTATAAAATTCAAAAGAAGTATATTTTTAAAACTTAAAATTTATTTTTGAATAAAAATCTCTTAGATTATCAATATAGATATGAAAGGAGATTTTATTTTTGGCAAAACACAAAGTTGAAATTACAGGTGTAAATACAAATGAAATTAAAGTATTAACTCAAAGTGAAATGGAAGAGTTGTTTAAAAAATTTAAAAATGGCGATTTAAAAGCTAAAGAAGACCTTATTAATGGTAACTTAAAATTAGTTTTATCAATTCTAAAAAAATACGTTGGCAAATGTGATAATTTAGATGATTTATTTCAAGTTGGAGTAATAGGTCTTACTAAAGCTATTGATAATTTTAACATTGATTTAGGTCTAAAATTGTCAACCTATGCAATACCTATGATAAGTGGGGAAATTAGAAGATATTTAAGAGATAATAGTTTACTTAGAGTTAGTCGAAGTGTTAAGGATTTAGCGTATAAAGCTATTCAAAAACGTGATGAATTAACAAATGAACTTGGTTATGTTCCAAGTTATGAAATGATAGCAAAGGCTCTTGGGGAAAGTGAACTTGATGTTTTAACCAGTTTAGAAGCCTTAGCAGACCCAGTTAGTATTTTTGAACCAATCTATAATGATGGGGGAGATACGATTTATCTTTATGAGCAATTAGAAGACAAATCAAATGCAAGTGATTTAGAAACTAAATTAGCTTTAAAAAAAGCTATTAATGATTTATCTTATCGAGAAAAAAGTATTTTAGATAAGCGTTATATAATAGGAAAGACCCAAATGGAAATTGCAACGGAACTTGGAATTAGTCAAGCTCAAGTTTCAAGACTTGAAAAAAATGCTATTAAAACTTTAAAAAAAACCTTAAAATAAATTATGTTTTAGTTTTATATTTTCTATATGAAGTAAAAGCAAAAGAGAAATATTTGTATTGACAAACATAATAATAATAAGTATAATAAACAATATTATTTATAAATTTGTGAAAAAGTTGCAAAAAATAAAAAAATAATCGCATTTTTTACATAAAAAGAGTATAATATTATTGGAGGAGATAATTATGCTTATTGAATTTAGCGTTAAAAATTTTTTATCCTTTAAGGATAAAGTAACATTATCGATGGAAAAAGGCAATGGTGATGAAAATCTAGATAATATAATTACTAAAGATAGTTTATATTTATTGAAAACAGCATCTATATATGGAGCAAATGCATCAGGTAAATCTAATTTATTAAAAGCTTTTACTTGTGCAATACTTATGGTAAGAAATTCTAATTTGATTCCAGTAGGAGGTAAATGGAGTTTTTTGAAACCATTTTTATTCGATGAAACGACTAAAAATAATCCTAGTGAATTTGAATTTTTATTTATTATTAATGATATAAAATATAGATATTATTTTAGCGCAGATATAAATAAGGTTTATGAGGAAGTTTTAGATGCATATTACACTCAGAAACCAACAAATATTTTTACAAGAACTAAAACCAATATATATGAGTTTAATAATGATAAAAACAAATTAGAGTCTTTAAAAGTAAAAAATCCAGAAAACAAATTATTTTTATCAACAGCAACCAACTGGAATTATGATAAGACAAAAGATGTCTATTTATGGTTTAGTAATGCGATAGATACATATGATTCTTTTAATGATATTTCAGATAAAGATTTAAAAGAATATAGTGGTAATAACAATGGTTTAAAAGAATTTGCATTAAAGTTATTGAAAGAAGCGGATATATTAATTAAAGACATACATGTTGATTATGAAGAAAAAGAAATGGATAGTACAATGATGGATATGTTTGTTCCACCACTTGCTAGAACAAACGGAACATTTAAAATGTCTAATGTAAATATCGAATTAGACCATGAAGTTGTTGATGAAAATAATACCTCACATTATTATAAGTTGGATTTTAATGATGAATCTTCTGGTACTCGTATATTATTTGCCTTGGCACCATTTTTAAAAAGAGCGTTTGAAAGTACTAAAATAATAATTGTTGATGAATTAGAGAAAAGTATGCATCCAGCCCTAGTAGAGTTTATTATAAAACTATTTAATAACAAGGATATAAACAAAGCAAATAGTCAGTTAATATTTACGACACATTCAACCAATTTATTAAGCCTTGATTTATTAAGAAGAGACCAAATTTGGTTTACTGAAAAAAATTCAAAAACAGGTATTTCTGATTTATATCCACTTGATTCCTTTTCTGTACGAAAAGATGAAAATATTCAGAAGGGATATATAAATGGCAGATATGGAGCAATCCCATTTATAAGAGATGTTGATTTATGGCTAGAAGACAATTAAAACAACAGCAAAAAAGACCATTAATTGTAATATGCTCCGAAGGAGGAATGAAGTCTTCAGAATATTATTATTTTAGAAATTATCGGACTAGGGATTTAAGAATACAATTTTCAACAGGAAATGCTACAGACCCAAAAGGTATGTTAGATGATTTATTAAAGTATATCCAAAAAGAAGATATTAAATCAGAAGATAATGTAAGAATATTTTTAGTGCTAGATACGGATTTACTTGATAAAAAAATAAATGAAATAAAAAATCTAAAAGAGAAATGTTTAGAAAACAATATAGAAATAATAACTTCAGCTCCAACATTTGAAATATGGTATTTGCTACATTATAGAAATAGTAGATTAAAATTTAATAATAGCCAAGATGTAAAAAAAGAAATAAGAAAGGTAAATGGAGCGTATTCAGAGACTATGGATATGTATAGAATTATAAAACATCATACTGATGAAGCAAGAAGAAATGCTAAATCTTTAGAAGAGAAGGCTATTAGTAATGGTGAAGAATTAATAAAGGCAAATCCCCATACTAGTATATATAAAATTTTAGATGCTATTTCAGAATTTAATAAATTATAATAGGTTCTTAAAGATTAAGAGTGATAGAGAAAATTTATCACTTTTTTAATATCCTTTAAAAATTGTTTATTCCAAATTTAATGATTTTAAGATAAAAAAAGAAGTGATAAATTTACTTTATCACTTCATTTAACATTAATTCGGCTAATTTTAAATCTTTTTGAGTTGTAATTTTTATATTAAAATCTCCTCCTAAAACAAGTTTAACTTTTTCACCTTTAAGTACGAAAGCTTTACAAGCGTCAGTTAAACTATTTTCTTCTTCTTTAGTTAAAGAGTTGAAAATAGTAATTAATTTTTTTAAATTAAAGGTTTGAGGAGTTTGACCATTATACATTTCTATTCTTTTAGGAATACTATCAATTATATCTCCATCTTTTGACCTTACAATAGTATCAGTTGATTTAAAAACAGTATCAACAGCACAATAATCTTTCATAGCCGCGATATTATCATCTAACATTTTATCAGTTAAAAATGGTCTTACAATATCATGAGTAATAACAATATCATCATCATTTATGCCATATTCTTTTTCAATAAAATTGGCTCCCTTCATAATTGTATCTTGACGAGTATCTCCGCCTGCTATTACAATAACTTCCTCCGTTTTTAAATATTTTTTAATTTCTTTTTTAGCATGGTCAATCCAATCTTTGGGAGTTAAGACGATAACTTTATTAATTTTTTTATTTTCTAAACAAGTTTTAATTGCATAAGTAAAAACTGGTTTATCTTTAAGCATTAAAAATTGTTTAGGTTTATCACTTCCCATTCTAGTGCCAGACCCACCAGCAAGTAACAAAGCATATATCATAAAATCTTTAATCCTTTCTTTTTACATTATTATACAAAGAAAAAAATAATTTGACAAATAAAAGTTTAGAAACTAGAACTTTAATTTCTAAACTTTTTAAATTTCTCGATATAAATCTTTATTTTTATATGGGTCTTTTGGGTCAATTTTATCAGTAAATAAGATACCTTCTAAATGGTCAAGTTCGTGTTGAAAGGCAATTGCTAATTCTTCTCGAGCCCGAATTCTAATTTTTCGACCTTCTTCATCATAACCTTCAACCGTTACTCTAGCATATCTTGGAACAATACCACATACTTCCCGATTAACGGATAAACAACCTTCACCATCTCCAACATAAATAATTTCTTCTGAATTGCTAACTAATTTAGGATTAAAAATAACATAATTTTCAAATTTTCCTTCTTCATATTCATGAACGACGACAAAGTATCTTTTTTTAATTCCAAGTTGAATAGCAGCAAGTCCCATTCCAGGTCTTAAATCATAACGTTCTGCTAATTCTTCAATTTGACTATTAGTTAAAAATTCAATTATGTCTTTAACAGTTTTTTTATCATCCTCACTGATTGGAAAAGTAACTTCTAAGCTTTTTTCACGTAATCTTTTATCTTTTTCATCTAATATATCACTCATTTTTAACATATTACATCACCACGCGTATATTTTAACATAAACTTAGAAAATTGTAAAATAAAAAGGAAGATTTTATGTAGACAATTCATAAAAAAGTCAGTGAATAAGATTTAAAGGAAAAAGTCATATTATAGATGGTGATAAAATAT
>CANQMV010000013.1 GCA_947625085.1 uncultured Bacilli bacterium | reverse complement strand
TATTAGGAAATATATAGAAAAATATTGATAAATAAAGAAAAAATGGGTAGTTTGTATATAAACTATGCACACTACCTTTATTTTAGAAAGGGGTCTTTATGGAAAGAGTTCAAAAAGTAATTAGTAATTTAGGATATACATCAAGAAGAGAAGCAGAAAAATTAATATTAGAAGGAAAAGTTTATATCAATTCCAAAAAAGCGGAACTAGGTGAAAAAGTAAAAGACAGTGATAATATTTTCATAGATGGAGTTCTTCTTGATAGAAAAAAAAGTGAAAAAGTATATTTTTTACTTAATAAACCCCGCGGAGTTGTAACAACCGTTAAAGATGATAAAGAAAGAAAGACTGTTGTTTCCTTAATTGAGACCGAAAACCGAATTTATCCAGTTGGTCGGCTTGATTATGATACAACAGGGGCTTTAATTCTTACTAATGATGGCGAATTGACTAATTTACTATTACATCCAAGCAATAATATTGAAAAAGTTTATCTAGCTAAAGTTAAAGGTATTTTAACGGGAAGTGATATTTATAAACTTAAAAATGGAGTTATAATTGATAACTTTAAAACTAGTAAAGCTAAAGTTAAATTAAAAAGTTATAATAAAAAAACTAATACGTCTATGGTTTTAATAACAATTCATGAAGGTCATAATCATCAAGTTAAAAAAATGTTTGAAGCAATTGGTTATCAAGTTTTAAAATTAACAAGAATTAGATTTGCCTTTTTAGATGTTAAAAATTTAAAATCTGGTGAGTATCGAATGCTAACTAAGAAAGAAGTAAACAAGTTATATAGTTTAGGGAGAGAAATATGAATTTTATAGTTTTATTTGTTTTATTTTGGTTATATTCCTTCTTAGGCTTTTTAATCGAAACTTTAGTTGTTTCAATTCAAAATAAAAAATTTACCAATCGAGGATTTTTAATTGGTCCTTATTGTCCTATATATGGAACGGGCGCTATTTTACTTTTAACAATTTCCAATTATCAAAATTCCCCTTTTACAGCTTTTATTGTTTCCATCTTTATTTGCAGTCTAGTAGAATATTTAACAAGTTATGTTTTAGAATTAATCTTTAAAGTTAGATGGTGGGATTACTCTAATTACTTTTTAAATATTAATGGGCGAATTTGCCTTTTAAATTCTATTTGTTTTGGATTACTAGGAATGTTTGTTGTATGCTATTTAAATCCTTTCTTTATAAACTTAATTAATAGCCTAAATCCTTTTATCTTAAAAATTATGGCTTTATTAATTTTAATTATTACAACAATCGATATTACAGTTACTTTAACAATTATGTTTGATATCCGAAAAACAATTGTTAACTTTAAAAATAAAACCTTAACTAATATTTTTAAAACTGATGCAACAGAAGAAGTTAGTCAAAGAGTAAGAAGCATTTTAAAAGAAAAATCTTTTATCCATAAACACTTATCAAAAACTTTTGCTAATTTTAAAATTTATCGTAGCAATTTAAATAAAAAATATAAATTAAAAAATGATAACTTAGAGAGTATTTTATTAATTAGTAGTATTTTAAGTCTTATACTTGGCTTTTTAATTGGAAAATTACTAGGTAAAGTATCATTAACAATTTGTATTTTCTTAACTATAAATTTCTTTATTGTTAAATTTATTAATCGAGGTCAAGATGGAAAATAAATTCACGAAAGAAGTTAAAAAACATATTTATTTAACGGAAGATGATATTAAAATTTTAGAAAAATATGAGATTTCTTATCAAGATGTTTTAAATATGAAAGAATTAATTTTTCGAATTGAAGATATTATAAATAATAATTTTGTTTTTGATGATTTAGAAAATTTATTAATTAAGTTAACAGAATATAATTATTATTTTGATACTAATAAATAGGACTAATAATCCTATTTTTAAATTTTATAAATATTTTTTTACTAGATTGTTATACTAATAATATGAAAAAAGAAAGTTTATGGAGTAAATATTTAGATGATAATGAAGTTTTAAATGATAATTTTGAAAATGAAACGGATGTTTTAATAATTGGTGGGGGAATGGCAGGAATTTTAAGTGCTTTTTATCTTGCAAATAGCAATTTAAAGATAACTTTGCTTGAAAGAAGAAAAATTTTAAAAGGAATAACTTCTAAAATGACAGCAAAAGTTACCCCTTTACAGGATATATTAGTAAAAATAGCTGATAAATCTAAATTATTCTATTTAAAAAGTCAATTAGATGGATTAAAATTATTAAAGAAAAATATTGAAGATTATAACATTGAGTGTGATTTTCATAAAAATACTTCATATTTATTTACAATTAAAGATGCAAATAAGAAAAAATTAGAAAAGTTAAAACCATTTTTAGATGAAGCAAAGATTCCTTATGAAGATTGCAATTTAAAAATATTAAATCTTGATGTAAAAAAGGCTTTAAAAACAGATATGGCATATGAGATAAATCCAATAAAATATTTGATGGCAATTAAAGATAATTTAAAAAATACAAAAATTTATGAAAATGAAAATGTTATTGAAGTATTAAAAGAAGATAATTATTTTATTGTTAAAACGCTTGATAAAAAAATTAAAGCCGGAAAAGTTATTTTTGCAACTAACTATCCTTATTTTTTAAAACCTTTATTTTTTCCAATTAAAGTAACTCTTGAAAAATCATATATTGGTTATGGAGAAAGTAGGGGAGAATTTTTAAATAAAAACTTTAATGCTATTAATATTGATAAAGAAAAACATTCAATTAGATTTTATAAAGATAAAATGCTTTATTTAACGGGAAGTCATAAAATAGCTGATAAAGTTAATGAAAAGAAAAATTTTTCAAAAGTTATAAATACTAATTATTTATCTAAATGTGATAATCTATGGAGTAATATGGATGTAATTACTAATGATTACTTACCGCTTATTGGAGAAATTTTTCCTAATATTTATATTATTACCGGTTTTAATACTTGGGGGATTTTAACTAGTCATATTGGAGCAGTGGAACTTGCTAATTTGATAACTGGAAAAAGAAAAAGAGAAAAATATCAAGAGATATTCAAGCCAAGAAAAAGAATTAGTTCGATGAAAGTTATTAATTCTTCTATAAATATATATGAAAGTATGAGTGGTTATTTGAAAGGAATGTTCTTAAAGAATAAATTAGTTTTTTATAATCATGATAAAATTGTTTTTATGGATGATAAAAAGAGTTATGTTGTTAAAAGAAAGTGTCCGCATTTAAAATGTGATTTGCTTTTTAATTCGGTTGAAAAAACTTGGGATTGTCCTTGTCATGGGTCAAGATTTGACTTAGAAGGAAATCAAATCAGTGGACCAAGTAAATATGATATTAAAATAAATCATTGATAAATGTAAACAAATGTCAAGTATAGGGATTAAACTTGAATAAATAGTTAAAATATGATATTTTTAATTTGAAGATACGAAAGTATGAAAGAAAGGAGATAATATATGGCAGATGGAATAAAATATAGAGGGGCTGAAATGACCCAAAATATATCAAAACTTACAGCAATTATTGAAGAGTTAAATAATTATAAGGAGAGTTGTTCAAAAATCAAACAAAAAATGCAAAGTGTTTGGTCTGGAACGGAAGCTACTAATGCATTTATGAAATTAGATGAAATTGAGAGAAATATTCAAGAAATGATTGATATTCAAACAAGAGTAAGAGATAATTTACAATATAAGAATCAAGCATTTGAAAATGCAACAACTGGATTATAGGAGGGAAAATGGGAAATAGAGATTTTGAAATTACAAGTATAACCGAATTAGAAAATAGTTTTAATGAATTAAAACAATTATCAAGTAATATAAATGAAGCTTTAACTAAATTAAAAAATGTATATTTAACTCAACAACAAGGATATGCATCTACAAATTCCGAAGAACTTGCAACTGCAATGGAACAATGTACAAGTAAAGCAAGCAAAATTGCCGAAAATGTTGGTGTTATAAGCGAAGTAATTAACAAATATTCAAAGGCAATCAAAGAAGCAGACGAAGCATAGAAAAGGCACTTTGAAAGTGCCTTTTTAAAATAATAAAGGAGATTTATGAATACCGAAAATTTAGATTTTGATATAAAAATTGATGATAATGGAAATCCTAATTTGATTAATAATGAAACTCAAACTACTGAATTACCTAAAAGTTCGCAAGTGGTGCCTCCGGCTGCTTTTTCTAATAATTCTTTTAAGACAACTTGGTCTACTTATCAAGTTGAACAATTAAAAGCTGAGGTTACTGGGGTATCAGATATTAGTTATTTGCAAAGTTCATTAGCAAAGCTCGAAGAACTTTTTCAAGGATGTTTAAATATTGAAACCAAAAATAAATTAATAGCAAAAGGGTTTGATGAAAATTACTTTTTTAAAACCTATAATGACTGTTTTTTAAATATTAATGATAACATTAATAATGTTTTAAATAATTTAAATGATTTTCTTCAAAAAGTTGCAGAAATTGATAATAAAAAAGTAGATGATATAATAGCTCCATTTACAACTTTAGCACTTAATGAAACGGCTTTAGCAAGTAAAGAAACTGATACTTTGGAAACTGCAAATAGTGCTTTAGAATATGAAGTTAATAGTATTAATGATAGCAGTAGCAGTAAAAGTTCTAAGAAAAAAACATCATCGAAAACTAGTTCTAGTCAAAATAAAAATGATGCCATAGATATGGAAGAACATCTTAATGATAGTATTTTAATAGAAGGAGTCGTTGTTGGAAGTGTAACTTTTTCAAATGTTGTTAATTTATATGAAGAACTTGGGTCAAATTCAATAATTCAGTCTAGTTTAACTGGAAATTATGATTTAGTTGGCATTTTTAAATTTAATGATGAATATTATTGTAAAGTATATGATAAAGAACTAAATAAATATTACTATGCTAAAATAGAAGCTGGTTTAAATATAGATAGTACTTATCAAAATTTATTAGAGATGAATAATACAACGGTAATGTTAACATCAACTGATATTGGAACGCAAAATGTTGCTATGAATAATAAATTAACAGATGTTAATACCCTTTATTTTGTAAAAGAAGAAGTAGAAAATAATGGATTAAAATTTGCTCAAGTTATTAATAGTACTGATGGTGAAGAATATTATTTGATTTTAAATGATGATGTTAAGATGGTTAGTTTGGATTCCATTTTAAATCCTAGTCTTAATGAAGGAGGTTTATTAGATGAATAATGATGTTCTTAGAAGTGATATGGAAAGTTTAAAAGAAAGATATCAAGAATTAGAAAGAAACGTTGCTACTACTTTTGAAAATTCATATATTTATTCTACCGATGTTTCAAATTTTGGAACGAAACTAAAGGAACTAATTACTGATATTGATAAATACAAAGAAAAAGTTAAAAATATCATTACCAAATATAACAATAGTTTATATAAAAATACTATTAATTCTTTAGAAAAAGTAGAAGAATTAGCTAATAGTTATAAACTTTCTGAAGGCTATCATGCTCTTTATGTAACCTCAAAAGAAGTTTTCCTTGAAAAACAAACGGAGTATAATACTAACCTTAGTAATTTTCAAACTTTAATTTCTGATATTGACCATGATTTAAAATTAAATGTTGTTACTAAATCAGATTATAATCGCTTGAAAAAAAGTATGGGTTATGGAGATTATGGGAAATATTCAGATGCTTTAGCAGCCAAACATCATTTAAATGAATTAGAAGCAACTTATGATTCAAGGTCTCAAGTTATTAGTTCTAAAATTACTGAAGCAACTTCTTTGATTAAGAATTTGGAATCTTTACTTATTGAATATTTACATGTAGTTTAAAATAAAGAATTAAAAGAAATTATAATAATTTAATTAAAATATAAATAGTAATAGTTAAAATCAATTGCTAATTTATATTTTTTTTGTTATAATCGATATATAGAATAGAGGGATTAGATGAAGATACTGATTTTAAAAAAAGAACGGATTATTACAACAACATTACCCAATACAATATATGGTGATTTTCAAATTGTAGATATTCTTGAAAATGGTAATCAAGTTGATTTAATAACAATTAGAGAAAAAGAAGGAAAATGGGTTTTAACTAATAATCAAGATACGGCTATTATTGTTAATAATGCTCAAGTTGCAAGTGTTAATTTACAGGATTATTTTTCATGTGAAATTTTATATCGAAAGAGCGATTATAAATATATATTATATTGTTTACCAACTTATGATAGAACCGTTATTTATAATATTCTAGACCCATCTATTATGATTGGCGATAACAACTCTGATATTTTCTATCGAAATCCCTTTTTAAATAATTATAACGTTAGAATTTTTTATGATAATGCTTGGTATTTAGAAGTTTTAAATGATACTTATTTAGTATATTTAAATAATAAAAGTGTTAAAAAAGAAAGACTTTTTAATGGAGATGTAATTTTTATTTTAGGACTTCGAATTGTCGTTTTAGGTAACTACATGATAATAAATAATCCCTTAAACTTAGTTTCCATCAATAATACTAAATTAAAACCAATAAACTTAGGAAATGTTTCTGAAAAAGCTGAAATTGAAGAAGAATTAGAAATTTATCAAGAAGAAGATTACTTTTTTAGAAATCCTCGTTTTAAAAGAAATGTTATTTTAGAAAAATTTAAAATAGATTCTCCACCTGAAAATCAAGACCCAGAAACAATGCCTATCTTTTTAACTTTAGCATCATCGATGACAATGGCTGCAACAAGTAGTATGAGTATTTATACAACTGTATCAAGATTAAATGATGGGGCCTCTTTTAAAGAAGTATTACCAATGCTTTTAGTTTCCGTAATTACTTTGATAGCATCTTTTATCGTTCCTTTTATTTCAGCTTTATGGCAAAAAAATCAAAAAAGAGAAAAAGAAAAACTTCGCCAAGAAAAATACAGCGATTATATTTATAAAAGAGAAGGCGAGATAAAGGCTAAATTAGATGAACAAAAGCAGATTTTACTTGAAAATAATCAAACCAATGAAAAATGTTTTGAAGTAATTATCAATCGAGAAGCTTCCTTATGGGAGCGGAAAATAACGCATGATGATTTTTTAAATATTCGAATTGGGTCTGGTAATATTGATGCTAAAGTTGAAATAGACTATGAAAAAGAAAAGTTCAGTTTAGTTGATGATAATTTAAAAGAATTATTATATAAAATTGCTGGTGGTGAAAAGAAATTAGATGATGTTCCCGTTACGGTTTCTTTAACTGAAAAGAATGTTGTTGCTATAACTTCTGAATTAAAACTAGGTTATCAATTTTTAGATACAATTATTTTACAATTAATTACCTATCATAGTTATGAAGATTTGAAATTGGTTATATTAACAAATGAAGAAAATGTTAATTACTTTGAATATTTAAAACTAACTCCTTTTGTTTGGAATAATCAAAAAACTTTTCGGTTTTTTGGAACTACTAAAGAAGAAATTAATCAAATATCCCTTTATTTACAAGAAGAATATCAAAATCGAAAATATAAAGATAAAGAAAAAGGTATCGAAAATACTAATCCCGATTTTAAAGAGTTTTTACCATATTACGTTATCATTACCGATGATTATAAAAATCTTCGTAATGTAGAAATTTTGGATAAAATTTTAAAAGAGGAGGTTAATTTTGGTTTTTCAATTATTACAATTGACCGAACTTTAAGACGATTACCAGATGAAGCGCAGGTTTATATAAATATAACTGATACAACTAGTGTAATGTTAGAGTCTAATTTAACAGAAGGAACAAAACAAGAGTTTACAGCTTCTTTTAATACTTTAAATATGGGACTTTTAACTAATAAAGTTGCCAATGTTCCAATTGAATTTCAAAAAGGTCGTTTTACCCTTCCTACTACATATACTTTTTTAGAAATGTATAATGTTGGAAGAGTTGAACAATTAAATGTTTTAAATAGATGGCGAGAATCTAATCCTATTAACTCTTTGCAAGCCCCAGTTGGAATTGGCGAAAATGGTGATTACTTAACTTTAGATGTTCATGAAAAAGTTCATGGACCTCATGGTTTAATTGCTGGTATGACTGGGTCTGGTAAAAGTGAATTTATTATAACTTATATTTTATCAATGGCAATTAATTATCATCCTGATGAAGTAAACTTTGTTTTAATTGATTATAAAGGTGGAGGTTTAGCAGGAGCCTTTGAAAATAAAGATACAGGAATAAAACTTCCTCATCTAGCTGGAATTATAACTAACCTTGATAAAAGTGAAATTACAAGAGCTTTATCAAGTTTAAATTCAGAGTTAAGAAGAAGACAAAAAGTATTTAACGAAGCAAGGGATAAATTAAATGAATCAACGATTGATATTTATAAATATCAAAAATTATACCGAAATGGATTGGTAGATATTCCAATGAGTCATTTAATTATTATAAGTGATGAGTTTGCAGAACTTAAAAGTCAACAACCTGAATTTATGGATGAACTTATGTCAATTGCTAGAATTGGTCGTAGTTTAGGCGTTCATTTAATTTTAGCAACACAAAAACCAAGTGGAGTAGTTAATGACCAAATTTGGAGTAATTCACGTTTTAAAGTTTGTTTAAAAGTTCAAGACCGAAGTGATTCGATGGATATGTTAAAAAGACCTGATGCGGCAAGTATTACCAATGTTGGTAGTTTCTTCTTACAAGTAGGTTATAATGAATACTTTTATTTTGGACAAAGTGCTTGGTGTGGAGCTCCTTATTATCCAAGTGATTTTCGAATTAAAAAAATTGATACCGCGATGGATTTTATTAATAATTATGGAGCCATCTATAAAACAATTGATAATTTAAAAAAGAATAAAGTAAAAAGTCAAGGTGAAGAAATTACTAATATTATTAAATACCTAGATGATATTGCATATAAAGAAAATATTATGGTTAATCAATTATGGTTAAATCGAATTCCCGATTTTCTAAAACTTGATGCGTTAAAGAATAAATATAATTATAAAAGTGATTTATTAATTAATCCAGTAATTGGCGAATACGATGACCCAGTTAATCAAAAGCAACATTTGCTTACTCTTCCAATTAGTGAAGAAGGTAATACAATTTGTTATGGAGTATCAGGAAGTGGTAAAGAATTAGTTTTAACAACTATTTGTTATTCCTGTGCTACTACTTATACACCAGAAGAAGTTAATTTCTATATTTTAGATTTTTCATCAGAAACGATGTTTAATTTAAAAGATTTACCACATGTTGGGGATGTAATTTTAGCAAATGATAAAGAAAAACTTGAAAATTTATTTAAATTAATTAATACTTATCTTGAAGAGAGAAAACAATTATTTTTAAATTATGCTGGAAATATAATTGAATATAAGAAGGCAACTAAAAAGGCGATTCCTTCAATTATTGTTATGATAAATGGTTTTGATTCTTTTGCTGAAATGTATCCGGATTATGTTGAATTACTAACGAAGTACACTAGAGAAACCCCACGATTTGGAATATATTATGTTATTACTGCTAATGGTACCTCATCAGTTCGTTATAAATTAGCTCAGAATTTTAAATTAAATTTAGCTCTTGAATTAAATGATAAGAGTGATTATTATTCAATTGTTGGTAGAACTTCAATTACTCCAAGTAAAGCTGTTGGTAGAGGACTTATTAAAATTAATGACCAAGTTTATGAATTTCAAACAGCTCATCCATCAAGAAAAGAAGAAAGTAGTGAATTCTTTAAAAAACTAGCTTTAGAATTAAATCAAAAATATGCAACTAAAGCAATTAAAATACCTGTCTTACCTGAAACAGTAAATACAGCCTTATTTAAAGAAAAACTAACTAATTTAGATAATATTCCAATTGGAATTTATAAAGATAATTTAGGAATTTGTTTCTATAATTTTAAAAAAGACTTCTTTAATAAAATTGTAGCTAGTGAACTTGAAACTACATCTTCCTTTGTTAAAGAATTATTAACGGAATTTAATAGTATTAATAAATTTAAAACGTATTTATTTGATGCTTTAGGTGAAATTAAAGAAGAGTATTTAAATATTGTTAAGTATACTTCTAAATTTGATGAAGTATTATTAAGTATCAATGATAATATTAATAAAATATATAAAGAATATGAAGATTCTAATTTCAATAATTCCGTTATTCAAAAATATCAACCAATGCTTTTTGTTATTTATAATTTTACTAAATTTAAAAGTAGTTTAACAGGAGATTTTAATTCGATAATTAGTAATTTATTTACTAAATTTGAAAAGTTACCAATAGTTAATTTTATTGTTGTTGATAGTGTTGATAATTTGAAAAAATTAGAATTTGAAACTTGGTATAAACAGATTAATAATCCTGAAAATGCTATTTGGATAGGGGATGAAATTGCTAACCAATTTACGATTAAGTTAACTAAATCTTCGGATAGAAGTTTACAAGCAACAATTGGTAAAGAATTTGGTTATGTTGTTGTAAATGGTCGTCATGCTTTAATTAAGGTTTTAGCTTTTGATTCGAAGACGTTGAATGATTCTAATAATAGTAATATAGAGGAGTTATAATATGAGTCATAAAGTATTAATTGAATTGTATGTTCCAGAGTTAGATATTAAATATAATTTATTTATCCCTGCAAGTAAAAAAATTGGCAATGTTATTTTAAATTTAGTTAAAGCTGTTCATGAATTATCACAGGGCGCTTATCCTATTAATTTAAATCATGCTTTAATGAATAGTGATACTTGTGAAATTTATAATGTTGATTTAAATTTAAAAGAAGCTAAGATTTTAAATGGAACTAAATTAATTTTAATCTAAAAAAAGCGAGAATTTAATTTTTCTCGCTTTTAATATTTTAAGTTTTTAATATTCTTTTTTTAGTAATATTTTTTCAGATATTTTATAAGATATTAAAACCATAAAAATTGCAATTAATATCAAGATTATTGCTAAATAATTTTCTAAAAAGTCTAAAGATTTGGCTATAAATGATAAATCTATATATTGAAGAAGAAATCCTCCTAAAATTGCTATTCCAAATATAATTATGCAAATAACAATTCTTGCTTTTTCAATTCCAAATTTATAAATAATTGGATACATAACGGATAAAACTAATAAAGTTCCAAAGATGTTACCTAACATTGTAAAGAAAATTTGAGCATAGTCAATGCTTTTCGTATTAGTATAAGAAATAATAAAAGATAAAATAATACTAACAATTGAAATTACAAAAATAAGTAAAATTGTTGTTCCATATTTTGATTTAACACTGTTTTTTCGACCATCAGGTAAAGTTATCGAATAAGCATCAAATTTATTATAAGAATCATAACTAAATGTTGAAATCATTATCATTACACTTATAAATGGTAAGATGAATGAAACATCTAATTCTCCAACTAATCCCATTATTGCATATAAAATAATTAAGCCTCCCAATATTTTAAAATTACTTTTAATCATTGCTAAATCTTTTTTAATAAAACCTATCATTATTTTTCTCCTTTAATCATTAAAACCATAAGGTCATCTAATGTTATTTTGTCAATTACTTTAATATCATATTTCTTTTTAAAATCTTTTTTATTTTCAACTAATACTTCATATTCATATTTATTTTTTTTATATTTAATATAATCTTTTTTATCTATTTTCTTAAATTCAGTTTCACTGCATTTTACAATTCCATATTTATCTAATAATTCATTGGTAGTTTTTGATAGAATAATGTCACCATTATTAATAAAGGTTATATAATCAGCTATATGTTCTAAATCAGCTGTAATATGACTTGAAAGTAAAATAGAACAGTCGGCATTTGCTAATTGCTTTTGAAATATTTCAATCACTTCAGCTCTGGCAACGGGGTCTAAGCCTGATGTTGGCTCATCTAAAATTAAAAGTTTTGGATGATGAGATATTGCAGTTATAATTTCTAATTTTTTACGCATTCCTTTAGAAAAAGTTTTAATTTGTTTATTAGCAGGTAGGGCAAAGTCTTTTAAAAAATCATTAAACATTTTCGTATCCCAATTTTTATAAATATTTTGCATACAATCATTTATATCATTAGGAGTTAGAATTTCTGGAAAAAACATATCATCTAATACAACCCCAATTTCTTCTTTTATTTTTTTATCTTCTTTTTGACTATCTAAACCAAATATTTTAATTTCTCCAGTATAAGATTTAATAATACCTAATATAGATTTTAAAGTTGTGGTTTTTCCAGCTCCGTTTTCCCCAATAAACCCCATAATCATTCCTTTAGGTAATTTGAATGAGACATTTTTTAATTCAAAATTATCATATTTTTTACATAAATTTTTAACTTCTAATACAGTTTCCATTATATTTCCTCCTCATATAAAATATTTACTATTTCCATAATAACTTCTTTTTTAATATTATTCATTTTAGCAAGTTCCATAGCTTGTTTGATTAAATTTTCTAATTTAGTAAGTTGTTCTTCTTTAGCCAATTCTGAATTAATTTTTGCAACATAAAATCCTTTAGATGGAACATTTTTAATAAAACCTTCTTTGACTAATTCTTCATAAGCATTTTTGGTTGTAATTACACTACATCTTAAGTCTTTAGCTAATGTTCTAATAGAAGGTAATAATTCGTTAGGTTTTAATTCCTTAGAAATTATTTTGACTTTGATTTGCTCTTTAATTTGTTCATAGATAGGTACTCCATTAGAGTTACTAATTATGATTTCCATCATTCCTCCTTGTACATATCAATTATATACAGTATATATACACTTGTCAAGAAAAAAACTAGATTAATCTCTAGTTACTTCTAATTTTTAATTTTAGACTAAAAATTCATAAAAATAAAATTTAGTAATTTCTTTATCATATATACAATATAGATAATTTCGTTCGTCATCTTTTTTGGTTATTTTAACCCAGGCATATTTGTGTTGAAAGTTTATTTGCTCTTTTTTTGGAATATTTAATTTTTTAACTAATTCAGTAATTGTTTGTTCTAAATCTTCATTTTTTTCTTCTGTTAAAGCAGTTAGAAAACTATTTCCTGTAAAGACGGAGTATCTTTCTCCATCACCATGAAAACTTGGACCAGTATCAATATAGTATTCTTCTTGAAAATCACTTGGAAGGATTATGCCAAAGTTTAATTCAAAGGTTTTAGCAACACTCATGTAATTTTTGATATAATTAAATAACATTATAAGAGAGATAGTTAAAATAATAATTAAGGTTAAGGTTATAAAGATAAGTTTATGGAATTTATTTTTTTGATTATTTTTATCTTTAACAAGTTTTAACATATTTTTTTCAATTACATCTTGATATTCTGCTTGCGAAAGTTCTTCTCCATTTAATAACTCAGTAACTGTAATTTTAAGTTCTTGACATAATTGCTGTATTAAAGCAACATCAGGCATAGTTTTCCCATTTTCCCAACGACTTACTGATTTATCGGTAACTCCTAATCGGTCGGCTAGTTCGATTTGAGTTAAATGTTGTTTTTTTCTAGATTTGGCAATAAATTTGCCAATTTGCTCTTGATTCATCTTTTTCTCCTTTCAAAAAAATTATATAACTTCTTAAAATAATTACCAGGACAGAAAGTGAGAATTTGAAAATTTAGTTTATTTTATAAGGGACATTAATTTAGTAAATATTTATAGAATTTCTTGATTTAGTATTTTCTAATTATCTTTATTATAGTTTTTAAAAACGCGAAAAAGTTTTATTTTTATTAAAAAAGCAAATTACTTATTTGATAATTTGCAAAACCTATATTATTTTTTTAACAATAAAATTAATCCTATTATTATTAAGATAATAGTTGGTAATAAAAATTCTAAACTTCTTACTAAAATAAAAACGTAAATGGGAGCTGAATTTGCAATTGCATAATAATTTAGAAAATCATAGTTTAATACTATAATAAAAGTTAAAATTAGAATTAAAACTATAAAAAATAAAATTATACTGATTATTTTTTTAATTCCAAGTTTTTCTTTTTGAATTTTTTTAGTAATTATATAATTTAAAGAAAAGAAAATATAAGTTATAAAACCAAATAGAAATAATAAATAGGTAAAGGTTGTAAGAGTAGGGTAATTTCCAAAATGATATAAACTAAATGTTTCTGCAGCAAGAAAAGTTATTACTAAAGATAGAATAATTATTCCAATAATTTTTAATATTTTTGTCATTTTTTTCCTCCATTTATTTTAAGTTTTTTATTATAGTTTATATTTATCTAAATCAACTTTATATTCTTTAACAACTATTCCTTCTTGTTCTAATTTTTCTTTTTGTTTTTCTATTCCCCCAAATGCAAAATGCTTTGATAAGTTTCCTTTGCTATCTACAACTTTATAACAAGGATATTTAGCTTCATCGGGATTATTATGGAGAATATTTCCAACAACCCTAGCAAGTTTTTTATTTCCTAAATATTCAGCTATTTGACCATAAGTTACAACTTTTAATGCAGGAATAGTAGTTAAAAATTCATATACTTTTTCTTTCATTAATTCTCCAATATATATTAAAGGTAAATCTTACATAAAAAGACTATCAAGTTTGATAATATTTAAACGGAATCTATTTTATTATACAAGTAGCACCATCTTTTAAAGCTGCTTCTTTACTTTCTTCTAAAGTGCTTTTATCATCTTTTAAGCCTTCAAAACCTTGTTCTTTAAGAGCTTCGTTTGTTGCATTTAAGACATCAATATCTAAAATAATATTATATTCATAATTTTGGTCATTTACTGAAACAGTAAGACTAACACCATCTTTGTCAAATTCTTGGTTATCTTTGTCCATCGTTTTTTTATATTCTTCCCAATTTTCTTTAATAGTAGAATCTTTGATAGTGGTATTAAATTCAATTTTCATACGATTTAGTTTATCATTTTTATAAGTCATTGAGGTTACTTGCTCAATATCCATATCTTCATCACTTTCAGTAGTTGTACATACCAAAGTTTGTTCCTTTACTTCTTTTTCTTCAGTTTTACATCCGGTAATAAAAACAACAATTAATAAACATAAAAATATTATACTAATTTTTTTCATACTTCATCTCCTTTTTTCAAATTATATACTTAAAACTGCATTAAAGTAAAAACTTAGAATCTAAAATATATAATTCATAAAATGATTATATCATTTTTTAATTAATATTAATACCTTTTTTAAATATTTTTATATCTATGTAATAATAGACATCATATAAAAAAGACTATCATTTTAGTTGATAATCTTACTCATATTTGTATTTGTTTCTTTTATATATTATATTAAGGCAGATATTATAGATATTATATCTAATAAAAGTAAATTTATTTTATCTTAAAATTGATACTAAATAATCAGAAAATTCTTGTTCTGTTATATTAGAAGTTTCAATATCAAAATTATAGCCATTATAACTAAATATAGTATAAAAACTTTTACCATATTTGTATATTTTTAAATCTATACCATTTATAGTTGTTATTTTACTATCTTCTTCACTAAAATAATAATCTCTTATTGGTTCTTTATCTTTTGAATATTTAACCTTAATATTTCTTTCATTATTATCCGTAATAAGCATTATATAATTGGCTACTACATCATATTCTTTACTATCTTTATCTTTTTTAGTATAAACAATATAATTTTTAGTTTGACTTAAATCACTAGGAATAATAAACCATTTTTCATCTTGATTATCATTTACTTTAAAAGGATAAGGTATATTAACACCACTAACAGTTTTAATATCGGTATCTAATTTTGTCATATCCATTTTTGACATATCATTGATATTTAAAGTTATATTGTTTTCTTTATCAATAGATGGTTTATTTTCAAGTAAGTTATCATTATCATTTTTATAATTTAAAAATATTATTCCACTTATAAAAACTATCAAACATATTGGTACTAAAGACCATTTTAATAAATTATTTTTACTTTTCATTTTTCTTTCCTTTTCTATTTTTTTAATTATTTCATTATAATTATTGGCTGGGTTAATATCTTGTTCTATTGCATTTTTTAATCTTTCTTTGTTAGTCATTAGAAATACCCCCATTTCCAAATTTTTTTTGCAATTTCTTTAATGTCCTATAGATTAAATTCTTTATATATGATTCACTCACTTTTAATTCTTTAGCGATTTCTTTAATTGATAATTCTAGTTTATAATATAAATAAAATGCTTTAGGAATATCTTGGTTTTTTTGACTTTTAATAAATTGCCATATAGTAATCCAATTATCTTTTTGAATTATAAAATTCTCAATATTTATTTTATCTTCTAATAAATCAATTAACTCTATATCTTTATCATTTTTTTCAAAGATAGATATAGTCTTTATTTTTTGAAGTAAAGTATAATGTTTTTTGATTTTGTTGTTAGCAATACCTATAAGATAACTTTTAATATTAATATCTGATAATTCTTTTTTATTTATGATATTCCATAATTCTAAATAAGTTTCTTGAATAATATCGTTAGCATCATTTATATTATGACATTTTACAATTATATATTTAAGTAAATCTAAATAAGTTTTATCATATATATCATTAAATTTATATAGGTAAGACTCGCTAGCCATATTCATCACCTACAATATAATAATCCCAATTTTTTAAGAAAAAGTTTCAAAATTTATCAAAAATTTCTTTTTTATATATAGAAAAATAAAATTTGAAATAATTTGCTCATACAAATTACTATTTATTTCATTAAATATTATAGCATTTTATTAAATAAAAAAACTAGATAAATAATCTAGTAATAATCATTATTGGTAGAAAAGGGCAAACCCACGACTATCATGGATTAAAAAAACTCTAAATAAGTTATCACTTATTTTTTTCATTTTATCTAGTATTTATAAAGGTTTAAATATTGTTTAATTTGATTAAGTTAAAATAAACTTGTAATTTGTTTAATTATTTATTAGTTAATTTATAAATAATTGTTCCTATTACTAAACCAATCAAAGAATCAACAAAATACCAAACTATATGAATTAAAGCTGTTTCATTATAGTAAATAAAGATTGATGGTATAAATAATATTGAAACAACTAAAGGATAAAAATATTTTACTTTTTCTTTAGATATACTAGATATTATTATCGAAAGAATAAAGGTTCCAACTATAAGTAAAAATACTAAACCCATTATATCTGTCGGACCTGCAAATAAAGGGACAATATAAAACAAAAATAATTGTATTATTAATATTAATATTTCTTTCCAAAATTTTTTCATAATTCATCCATTTCTACAAATTACTATTTGTTTCACTAATATTATAACACTTTTTATCTAATAAAAAAACTAGATACACAATCTAGTAATAATCATTATTGGTAGCGAGAGAGGGGGTCGAACCCACGACCTATCGGGTATGAACCGATTGCTCTAGCCAACTGAGCTATCTCGCCATAACAAAACATATACATTTTAACATAAATTACCTTCGTTGGCAATATTTTTTTAAGAAAAATTTCATTTTTGAATATTTAATTTTAAATTTAATTTTAAAATATAAAAAATAAAAGATTATTTAGATTGTAATTATTTAAAATTTATGATATACATTTTATTGTTGATATAAATTTTTAAGAAAATGATTATCGAGAGAATATTTTTTAACACTTCTTTTCGGTTTTTCTTGAAAAAAACTAATAATTATGTATAATTATATATATAAGGTAGGTGTTGATGTGGTATATACAAGTGTTGATCTTGGAAGTGATACGATAAAAATAGTTGTTGCTTCTAAAGAAAATAATAAATTTTATATTTTAGCATCTACTAATGTTAAAAGTAAAGGAATTAAAAAGGGAATTATCAAAGATAAAGATTTAGTAATTGCTAGTTTAAAGGAAGCTATTACTAATATCAATCAAGATTTAGGACTTGAAATAAAAGAGGTAGTTCTTAATTTTCCACTTTTTACAGCTAATACTTCAATTGAAACTTCAGAGATTTTAGTTGATGGGGTAGTAACTGGTGAACATATAAAGGAAATAATTAATAAAACTGTTCGAGAAAATATTCCTGAAAATTTAGAAATTCTTTATTTAGAACCAATTGTGTTTGGAATTGATTCTGATTTACAAGTTGTTGACCCAAAAGGATTAACAACCTCAACTCTTGATGTAAGATGTGCTGTTGCAACTATAGAAAGAGATATTTTATATCAATATTTAAGTCTTTTACATGAAGCTTCATTGGAAGTCGTTGATGTAACTTATGGAATAGTTGGTGATTACTTTGAAAATGTAAATCATGATACCGAAACTAAACTTGGAGTAGTTGTAAATCTTGGATATGGAAAAACGGAAGTTGCCATTTTCAATAAAGGTATTCTTCTTAAAGGAATGTGTTTACCAATTGGTAGTAGTAAAATTGATAAAGATATTAGTTATATTTATAAAATTGATAAAAAATATGCTACTTCTCTAAAAGAAAATTTTGCTGTTGCTAGTAGTAAATATGCTGATAGTAATGATATTGTTGAAGTTTTAAACTTAAGTGGAGAAGAGATTAAAATTAATCAATTTGAACTTAGTCAAGTTGTTGAAGCCAGACTTTTAGAGATAATAAAAAATGTCAAAAATGAGATAAATAACTTAACAAATAGAGAAATTGGTTATATAATTGTAACTGGGGGCGCGACAAATTTAACTGGTTTTCAAAATTTACTTGACCAAGAGTTTTCTTGCGATAAAGTCGTTGCCAATGTGATTACCCTTGGAGTTCGCAGTAATATTTATTCAGCAAGTTTAGGATTAATAAAATATTTTGATTATAAGATGAATTTTCGTAATATAAAATATACAATGATAAGTAAAGAAGATATAGATATATTAACATCTAAGAAAAAGGAAGTAAGTAAGGCAAGAAAAAATTTAATGGAGAAATTTGAAACTTACTTAGAAAGCAATTAAGGAGGAAAAGATATGCTTAGTGGATTAGAGATGGATCAATTAGCAAAAATTAAGGTTATTGGTGTTGGTGGTGGCGGTGGTAATGCCGTTAATCGAATGATTGAAACTGGTGTCAAAGGCGTTGAATTTATTGTTGCTAATACTGATTACCAAGTTTTAAGTAAATCGAAAGCTGATGTTAAAATTCAGCTTGGTAAGCAATTAACAGAAGGACTTGGAGCTGGAGGTAAACCAGAAGTAGGTCGTGAATCAGCAGTAGAATCTAAAAAAGAAATCGAGGAAGCTTTAAAAGGAGCTGATATGATTTTTATCACCTGTGGAATGGGTGGCGGAACTGGAACTGGGGCGGCTTCCATTGTTGCCGAAATTGCGCAAGGACTTGGAGCTTTAACGGTTGCAATTGTAACTAAGCCATTTACCTTTGAAGGAAAACGTCGAATGGAAAATGCTTTAGCAGGTCTTGAAGAATTAAAAAAACATGTTGATACATTAATCGTAATTCCAAATGATCGTTTACGAGAAATTATTGATAAATCTACTCCACTTCTTGAAGCGTTTAAAGAAGTTGATAATGTTTTAAGACGAGGTGTTCAATCAATTTCTGACCTTATTGCTGTAGTTGGACTTGTTAACCTTGATTTTGCGGATGTTAAAGCTGTTATGGAAAAATCAGGTAATGCTATTATTGGTATTGGTATTGGAATGGGTGAAGATAGAGCAATTGAAGCGGCTAAACAAGCTGTTTCATCACCACTTCTTGAAACTTCAATTACGGGAGCAACTGATGCTATCATCAATATTACTGGTGGAGTTAATTTAACTTTGTTTGAAGCAGAACAAGCAGCTGAAGTTGTAAGAAGTGCTTCTAATAATGACATTAATACTATCTTTGGCTCAGTTATTAATGAAAACTTAACTGATGAAGTTATCGTAACCGTAATTGCAACTGGTTTTGATAAGGCAAAACAACAAAAAACTAATACAATTTATGACCAACAAGCTCAAAGTAAACCAGGAAAAGAGATTACTATAATGGATGATGACGATGATGATAGTGATTCTGAATATGATTTTCCACCTTTTTTAAGAAATAGAAATTTTTAGTTTATATGGAAGGGAACCTAAAATGAAAAAAAGTAAGAAAAATTTTCAAATAAAAAGAGTTGACAATATGTCAACCTGGGGGGGGGTATAGTACTTAATTTAAAGGGTAACTATACTTTAAAAATAGACAAAATAAGACACATAAAACTAGTATAATAATTACTAGGTTTTGTGTGTTTTTTATATATAAGGAAAGTGCGTTAAATAAAAAGCAGCAGGAAAATGTATATAAAGGGGCAAAAGAAATTAAAGA
>CANQMV010000012.1 GCA_947625085.1 uncultured Bacilli bacterium | reverse complement strand
ATATTTTATCACCATCTATAATATGACTTTTTCCTTTAAATCTTATTCACTGACTTTTTTATGAATTGTCTACATAACTTAATAGGTTAATTTACAAGTTGAACACTTTATGATACAATATGAAATAAGTTGGTGGTTGTATGGTAAAAAATCAAGTTGAAATTTTATCTCCTTGTGGTTCAATGGAGTCCTTTTATGCTGCAATTGCAGGTGGAAGTGATGCGGTTTATTTAGCGGGTAAAATGTTTGGAGCCCGAAGTTTTGCTAATAATTTTACAAACGAAGAATTAATTGAAGTTATTAATTACGCTCATTTATATGGAGTAAAAGTTTATGTTACTTGCAATATTTTAATTTATGAAAAAGAAGTCCCTAATTTTTTAAAATATGTTGAATTTTTACATAAAAATCATGTTGATGCTTTAATTATGCAAGATATCGGAATGGTTGATTTAGTCCATCAAACATTTCCAAATTTAGAACTTCATGCTTCAACGCAAATGCATATTCATAATTTAGAAGGAGCTTTATTTGCTAAACAATTAGGGATTAAAAGAATTGTTATTGCAAGAGAAACGCCAATTGAAGTTATAAAAGAAATTAAAGAAAAAACGAATTTAGAGATTGAAGTTTTTGTTCATGGAGCATTATGTGCCTCTTATTCTGGAATGTGTCTTTTTGCATCAAGCCTTGGACCAAGAAGCGGTAATCGCGGGACTTGCAGTGGCTGCTGCCGTCTTCCTTATGATGTTTTGGGAGAAAATTCCAAAGTTTTAAATAAAGATAAATATCCTTTAAGTATGAAAGATTTAAATACTTTAGAATATCTAGATAAATTAATCGACCTTGGAGTTACTAGTCTTAAAATTGAAGGTAGAATGAAAAGCCCAAGTTATGTATATACTGTAACTAAATTATACAAAGAAACGAGAGATAATTATTTAAAATACTCTAAAATTATTATTAATCAAGAAGATTTATATAATTTAAAAAATATTTTCCATCGAACATACACTAAAGGATTTATCTTTAATGAAGAAAATAATTTAGTTGTAAATCCCAAATTTCCTAATCATCAAGGAGTTTTAATTGGAACTGTTATCAAGACTAATCCTAAATATATAGATATTAAATTAAATGATAATGTAAATATTCATGATGGCCTTCGAATTATAAATGATAATTTTGAATATGGTTTAATTTTAAATGAATTTTACCTAAAAAAAGAGCAAGTTTATGAGGGAGCTCCAAATGATATTATTAGAGTTAAAGTTAATAAATCAATTCCCCTTAAAAGTAAAGTTTTTAAAACCTCATCATTCAAAATAACAACCGAGATAAAAAAGATTATTGAAAGTAAACCTCGAAAAATTCCAATTAAAATTTCTGCTATTATAAAAAAAGGTGAGCCAATTACGTTAATAGCATCTGATTTTAAAAATGAAGTAAGTATAAAAGGAAACCTTCCAGCACTTGCCAAAACTATGGAAATTAAAACTTTAGATATTAAAGAAAAACTCTTAAAAGTTCAAAATACGATTTATCAAGTTACAGATATTGATATTAATTTAGATAAAAATTTGTTTGTTCCAATTAGTCATATTAACAATTTAAAACGAACACTTATAGAATTATTAACGAAAAAAAGACTAGCCAATATGGAAAAAAGTTTTAAAGTTTGCAAATATCACCGAGAAGTTTTGGATTTTAAAAAGAAAAAAGGCTATACTTTATTAACATCAAACAACAATAATTTCAATAATTTAAAATATGATTATATATATCAAGAATATCCTCTAACAAATAAAGACTTTATTTGCAAATTACCTAAAGTTATGTCTAGTTATAAAGATATTAAAAAAGAAAACGAATATTTAGTTTCAGAGTTAGGAGGAGTTTATCAATTAAAAAATATTATAACGGATTATTCACTTAATGTAACTAATTCTTATAGTGTTGCACTTCTACATTCCTTAGGAGTAAAAAGAATAACCTTATCATTAGAACTTAGTGATTCCAATATAAAAGATTTAATTATTGAATATAAAAAACGTTATCAAAAGAATCCTAATTTAGAATTAATTGTTAAAACTTATATTAAAGTAATGGTTTTAAAGTTTAAATTTAGTGAATATTATAAAAATCCTAAATATTTAGTAGATAGATTTAAAAATAAGTATAAAATAATTGAGAAAAACGGATTAACTTATATATATGATTACAAAGAAACAGTTAGAGAAAATCACGATTTTTATTTTCAAATTGGAATTAATTATTTAAGGGAGGAAGAAATAAATGGATGATTATGATGAAAAAGAACGAAAAACAATTTGCATGTTAAAACCAATTATGGATTTATGGACAGTTCGAAGAGAAATGGCTAAAAATGGTAATCCAACGATGGAATCATATTTAGAATTTAAAAGATTACTTAAAGAATTTGGACAAGCTATAGAAAACCATGAAGTCTTATGGAAAATTGAAATTACTCTTAAAGATGGAAGTACCAAACCAGTTTATTTAGAATTATTTCGACTACGATTATATCGCTTTAATGAATCACTTCGGCCTTTAAATAATCGAAAAGTAGGTAAAAAACCTAAAAAATAGCATATTATTTATTGGTGATAGAGTGAATTTAATTGTTCAAAAAAGTATAAAATACAACAGTCAAGAATTTTTTAATAAGATAATTAACTTAGATTATGTTTCAGGAATTACTTTAAATATTGCTGCGACTAAAGATAACGTTTTAGTGGTTTTTAACTTAGCAAGTGGTAATGAAGTTTTAATAGATTCCATTTATTCAAACACTTTTAATCAATTAAAAAATATTGAAATGTTAACGTTAGTTGATGTTATTAATTATTTAAATAAGATAAAATATTCTAAAAAAGTTTTATTAAATTTAATGCCTTTTGAAAAGAAGTGTACGAGTGAAAAAGATACTAAAGAATTATATGAAGCTATTCAAAAATATGCTTTAAATTTAGAAAATTTGTTAAAAAATAATACTTTAGATTTATATATTCATAGTAGTAGTCGGCCTCTTCTTAATGAAGTAATGCGTCATGATATTAAATGTAAATTTGGGTTTGCAATTACTAGGTCAGATTTAAATTATATAGATGTTAATTATTATATATTTCCTTTTGAACTGCTTGATTTTACTTTAATGAAACAACAACTTGATAATGGTAAAGAAGTTATGTTATTTGTTGGAACTGGGTATGAAATGTCTTATGTTTATGATTATTTACTGGGAGATAAAAAAACTGATTTAACCAAAGCCATTTATGAAAAAGTAATGTTGATTGGTGATTATCCAGATATTTTAGCGAAAACTTTTTTACCTTAATTAAATTTATTTAAAATTTAAAATAAAAAATAGTATTCTTGCTACTTGTCAAGGATATTATTTTTATGCTATAATATCTAAGTTTGTTAAAAAGGGAAGTGAATGTATGAAAAATATTAGAAATATCGCGATTATTGCTCATGTTGACCATGGGAAGACAACTTTAGTTGATAAAATGTTGGAAGCAAGTGGAACTTTTCGGGAAAATGAAGAAATTGTTTCCATGGATTCTAATGATTTAGAAAAAGAAAGAGGAATAACTATTCTTGCTAAAACAACGGCAATTAATTATAAAGGAATAAGAATTAATATTTTAGATACGCCAGGCCATGCTGATTTTTCGGGCGAAGTTGAAAGAATTATGAATATGGTTGATGGAGTTTTATTGGTTGTTGATGCTTATGAAGGAACTATGCCTCAAACTAGGTTTGTTTTAAAAAAAGCTATGGATGCTAAAGTAACTCCAATTGTTGTTGTAAATAAAATTGATAAACCATCAGCTCGTCCTAAAGAAGTTGTTGATGAAGTAATGGATTTATTTATTGAACTTGGAGCAGATATTGACCAATTAGATTTTCCAGTTGTATACACTAGTGCTGTTTTAGGAACCTCAAGTCTTGACCCAGCAGTTGAAAGTCAAAAGAAAACGATGGAACCACTTTTAGATACCATTATTGAAACAATTAAAGAACCAAGTGGCGATGAAAATGCTCCTTTTCAATTTCAACCTGCTTTATTAGATTACAATGATTTCGTTGGTCGAATTGGAATTGGAGTTATCAAAAATGGTCAAGTTAAAGTTGGAGAAGTTGTGTCTTGTCTTAGACTAGATGGAACGGTTAAACAATTTCGAATTCAAAAAATGTTTGGTTATATGGGACTTCAAAGAGTAGAGATTACAACTGCTAAGGCGGGAGATATTATAGCAATTGCTGGACTTTTAGATATTAATGTTGGAGAAACTATTGTAAATGTTGGAAATACCAATAAACTTCCTCCATTAAGAATTGATGAGCCAACCCTTGAAATGACTTTTGGAGTTAATACTTCACCATTTGCAGGTCAAGAAGGGAAACTTTTAACCATTCGTAAAATCGAAGAAAGATTAAAAAAAGAAACAGAACGAGATGTAAGTTTAAGAGTAACGCCTTACGACCAAGAAAGTTTTCTAGTTAAAGGTCGAGGAGAATTACATTTATCAATTTTAATTGAAAATATGCGAAGAGAAGGATTTGAACTTCAAGTTTCAAAACCTCAAGTTATTATTAAAGAAATCGATGGAGTAAAATGCGAACCATTTGAAGAATTACAAATAGATGTTAATAATGACTATGTAGGTGGGGTGATTGAAGCATTAGGAAAACGCTTTGCTAATTTAATTAATATGCAAAATATGGGAGATTCAACTAGATTAAATTATGAAATTCCATCACGTGGGTTAATTGGTTTTATGACTGAGTTTATGACTATTACTAAAGGTTATGGAATTATGAATCATACATTTAAAGAATATAAAGAAGTTATAAGTAGTAATGTTGGAGAAAGAAGTTTAGGCGTTTTAGTATCTATGGAAAATGGGAAAGCCACCGCTTATGCTTTAGGAGGCCTTGAAGAAAGAGGAACAATGTTTATCGAACCAGGTCAAGAAGTATATGAAGGAATGATTGTCGGCGAACACAATCATGATAATGATATTGCGGTTAACGTTGTAAAGGGGAAAAATTTAACTAATACAAGAGCGGCTGGTTCTGACCATACGGTTGTTTTAAAACGTCCTCGAGTTATGTCCTTAGAAATTGCCCTTGACTATATTAATAATGATGAATTAGTCGAGGTTACTCCATCAAGATTTAGATTACGAAAAAAAATCTTAAAAGCAGAACTTCGAAAAAAAGCCAATAATAACTAAAAACAGTCAAAAAAATTGACTTGTTTTTTTTATAAAAATAAGTTATGATAATAATAGATGGGAGTAAAAATTAATGAAAGACAAACTTAAAAGAATCAAAACGAAAATTAAAAAATTTGAATATAAAAAAAATATAAAAAAATTATTTTTAAACCTAAAAAACTTTATTATTAATAATAAAATGTATGCTTTTATGTTTTTATCATTATTTATTTTAGATTTTGCAACAAGAATTGCTACCAATTCAATTGGTTTTGTTAATTTTTTAGAATTAGCTCCAAATCTTTTTTCAATACTATGGATTTTATTAATTATATTTTTAGCCGCTAATTTAAAAAATATTTATGGAAAACTTATCTATGGTTTATTTTTTGGCTTTTCTTTTGTTATGTTTTTAGTTCATAATATTTATTATCTTTATTTTAAAATTTTCTTTGATTTTTCCGTTTTAGATGCAGCCGGGGAAGGGAGTTCTTATTTACTTGATACTTTAAAAGATATAAGACCTTGGATGTATTTAGTAATGATTTTAAGTATAGTTTTAATGATTTTAACTTATAAAACTTATAAAAAGAAAAATATTAATAAATTAAGAAATGCTTTACTAGTTTTAATCATGTTTTTTGTTATTCATTCGGTTTTACCACTTTCCTTTGGAAATGCCACTAAAGAATTAGAATGGAATGCTTGGAGTAATAAAAGAAATGTTTATAATTCTTTTAATGATAATAATAAAAGTATGCAATTAGTTGGGTTGTTTGAATATAATGTTAGAAATATTTATGTTAATTTTTTTCGAAGTGAAGATAAAAATGATGAAGAAAGTTTGGCTTTTTTAGAAGAAAGCTTCGCAGAAAAAGATAAACATTTAAATTCATATACAGGTTTATTTGAAGGGAAAAATTTAATTTTAGTTCAACTTGAAAGTATTGATAATTTCTTAACAACTAAAGAAGTTATGCCAAATCTTTATAATTTAAAACAACAATCTATTAATTTTAATGACCATTATTCATTTGTTAATGGAGGAGGTTCGACTTTTAACTCTGAATTTATGGTTAATACTGGTTATGCAACCCCTTATACTTATAATCAAAATGCCTATACATTTAGTAGAAATAATTTTGATTATTCACTACCTAACATTTTTAAAAGTGTAGGATATACTGTAAATGCCTTTCATATGAATTCTGGAGAATATTATTCTAGAAGTATTAATTATAAAAATTTTGGTTATAATTCCTATAATGGTTTAAAAGATTTAGGAATTTATGAAAATAATGAATTTCGACTTGACCGAGAACTTATTTTAAATGAAGAATTTAATGCCAAAATTTTTAATGTTGAAAATACTATTAATAATAATTTTGTTTCTTATATTATTACTTATTCAGCCCATACTCCATTTACGAAAGAAAGAGGAGTTTGTAATCAGTTATTAACCGAAGATTTAATCAATGACCCTTTATATAATCCAAGTGAACTTGATTGTTTAAAAATTCAGGCTAATGAAACTGATAATATGATTGGTCTTTTAATGGATAATTTAAAAGAAAAAGGTTTATATGATAACACAGTAGTAGTTTTCTTTGCTGACCATTATGTTTATACAATAACTGATAAAACTATTTTAAGTACTTATAAAGATACATCGACTAATTTAATTAATAAAACTGACTTTTTCATCTGGAGTAGTAACTTAAAATATACCGAAATTAATAAACCAACTAGTCAGTTAAATATTTTACCAACCCTTCTTAATTTATTTAATTTATATGACCATCCAAGTTATTATATTGGAGAAGATGCCCTTGATGATAGTTATTCAGGTTATGTCTTCTTTAATGATTTTTCTTGGTATGATGGTAAACGTTATGTAAGCGATAGCGGGGAAATTGTTAAAGGCTTAAATGCAACTGATGATTATATAAATGAAATGGCAACCAAGATTAATAATTTAATTAAGAAAAATGATGATGTTTTAAAGACTAATTACTTTTTGATATTAAAAAATAAAAAAGATGATTTAAAGTTAACTAATTAAATTGTCAAATTTAAAAAGGTATGATATTATAAATTTAAGAATAGAGGGATAAAATGATAACGAAAGATAATATTTTTACTTATTCATATAAAGGAATTGCCTCTTTGATTTATTTACTAATAGGAAAACGAGAAAAGATTCGGGAATTATTTTTTGAAGAGAATGTTTTTGAAGATGTAAAAAGAAATCAAACTAGACTTGAAAAGGCTAGTGAAGCTATGGCTGAATTTGAAAAGTTGCCTTTTAAATATAAAGTTAAAAATCAAGCCGGGAAGGTTATAAGTGGAACTTTTGATGCTTATAATATTGAACAAGCAAAGAATTATTTAATTAGTGAAGGCTATCAAATTATTTCGATTTTACCTAAGAAAAAAAGTTCTCTTGATATAATGATTACATCACCAATTAAGGTTGGTGAGATGTCTTTTGCCTTAACCCAAATTTCAACTTATTTAAAAGCGGGGATTTCCTTGATTGATGCTTTCCGAATTCTTTCAAAACAAGCAAGAAAACCTGCGATTCGAAGAATATATGATATGATAGTTTATGATTTGTTATCAGGTGATAGTTTATCTGATTCGTTAGCAAAGCAACCAAAAGTTTTTCCTAAACTATTAACTAATATGGTTAAATCGTCTGAATTAACTGGTGATTTACCAACAATATTAGATGATATGGCTGATTATTATACTGAAATTGATAAAACCAAAAAAGAACTACGAAGTGCAATGACTTATCCAACAATAGTTTTAGTAATGGCTATTGCAGTTATTGTCTTTGTGCTTGAATATATTGTTCCTCAGTATGTTGATATGTTTTCCGGTTGGAATACAAGTCTTCCACAAATTACCGTTGCAACAATTGCTTTTAGTAACTTTGTTAAAGAAAATCTTATCCAAATATTAATTATTATAATTATGATTTTAGGTCTTTATTTGATATGGTTTAAAAACGTTAGGTCTTTTAGACGTTTAATGCAATTTATTTATTTAAAAATACCAGTTGTTAAAAGTATTATTATGTATAGTGAAGTTTCAATGTTTTCGAAGACTTTTGCTTCACTTTTAAATCATGGAGTATTTATTACTGATAGTATGGATGTTTTAATTAAAGTAAGTGATAATGAAATTTATAAAAAAATAATTGAAAATACGGTTCGAAACTTAAATCGAGGTGGAAAAATTTCGGAAGCTTTTAAAGATAATCCTTATATTCCAGTTGTTGCTTATGAAATGATTGTAACAGGAGAAGCAACTGGTAAACTTGGAACGATGATGCAAAAAGTTGCTGACTATTATGAAACTTTATATCAAAATGCTATTAATCAAGTTAAAAGTTTAGTAGAACCAGCTTTAATTATTATGTTAACCTTTACAGTTGGTTTAATTATTATTTCTATTATTGTTCCAATGTTTGATTTATATAAAACAATTGGAGTTGGAGTTTAAAAGATGGAGTGGGCTTATTATTTAGCACTTTTCATCTTTGGACTTTGTTTTGGTTCATTTTTTAATGTTGTTGGAATGCGGTTACCAAATAATGAATCGATTAATAAACCAAGAAGTCATTGCACGTCGTGTGGTCATATCTTAAAGTGGTATGAGTTAATACCAGTTTTATCGTTTCTAATTCAAAGAGGAAGGTGCCTGGAATGTCAGGCTAAGTTATCATATTTTTATCCCTTTATAGAACTTTCAACGGCAATTCTTTTTGTAGTTTCTTATTATTCTTTTGGGTTTACCTTTGAATTTTTGATTGCTCTTACTTTAGTTAGTTTATGTATGATTGTAATTGTTTCCGATTTATCTTATTTAATAATTCCAGATAGTTTTATAATTATCCCAGCCATAATTATAATTATCTTAAATTTTTTAAATAAGGGATTAATATATGGATTAACTCATCTTTTTTATGGCATGTTAAGTTTTATTTTTATGTATTTAATTATGCTTTTAGGGAATAAACTTTTTCATAAAGAAAGTATGGGCGGAGCTGATATTAAATTAATGTTCATAAGTGGGCTTGCTCTTGACCCAATGCTTACTATTATAGTTATTTTTTTAGCAAGTTTTATTGCTCTTCCAGTTGCTTTCTTCTTACTTCTAAAAAATAAGGAACATGTAGTTCCTTTTGGCCCTTTTATAACAATAAGTTTATTGATAGTTTATTTTTTGAAAATGAATATTCAAGATATCTTTCAAAATATTCTTAACTTTTTTTAATAAAAGTTGTATACTTAAAAAGTAGGTTATTAAATGGAGGTTAATATGAAAGAATTAAAAAAAAGTAAACAAATAATAATAATTGGAATAGTATCTTTAATTTTAATCTTAATTGGTTCAACTTATGCTTTTTTTACTTATTCAAAAATTCATAAAGCTCTTACCCTTACAAGTGGAGGTATAAATGCAACTTTTGTTGAGGGAACCAATAATCTTGAAATTAAATATGCTTATCCAATTTCTGATAATTTTGCTATTCAAAATTTAGATAAATTAGACTATATTGATTTTACAGTAACTGGGAATGTTAGTGATAAAAATCAAGCTATCAAATATGAAATTTATTTAACAAAAAATAGTGAAAGTACTATTGATGAAAATCGGATAAAAGTTTATTTAACGGATAATAATAATGCAAAAGTAGTTGAACCAGCAATTTATAATGATTTAGAAAAAACAACATATATAGGAGCAAGTAATGGGAAAATTATTTATCATAATACAGAATCTGGTAGTTTTTCACATCAATATCGTCTTTATGCTTGGATTGATAGCATTTATAGTCAAAATGAAGAGCACCAAACATTCTCGTTTAAAGTAAATCTTTATGCATATAACATCGATGTGTAAGATGAGTGATTAAACGAAGTTTAATAAATTTATATAAGCGCTTTAGTGCTTTTTATTTTATTTTTGTTGACTAGACCCCCCTCTGGTATTATAATAATTGTTGGTGATTAAGTATGGAAGAAAATAATCAATTAAAATTAACAATTCGAGACGAAAACTCTAAAAATAAATTAAAAACAAGGTTAAAAACAATTGAAGGGCAAGTAAGAGGAATTTCTAATATGCTTGATGAAGATAGATATTGTCATGATATTTTAATTCAAATTTCGGCAATTAATAAATCTTTAAAAAGCCTAGGTGAAGAAATTTTAAAAAAACATCTTGAAAGTTGTGTCGTTAAAGAAATAAAAAATGATAATTTAACTATCATAAATGAAGTTATGGAATTAATTAAAAGACTTGATTAGGAGCGATTATGAAAACAATTTTACAAATTGAAGGAATGACTTGTTCAGCTTGTTCTTCTGGACTTGAAAAGTATTTAAATAAACAAAAAGGTATTCTAAAGGCTAGTGTTAATTTAGTTATGGCCCAAGCAAGTATTGAATACGAGCCTACTTTAAAAATCAAAGATTTAGAAAAAATGATAAATGATGCTGGTTTTAAAAGTTTAGGAGTAGTAAATCCTAACAAAATTTTTGAAAAAGAAAAAGCAGCCTTAAAACAATTATTAATAATTTATGGAATTCTTATTCTTTTCCTTTTATATATTTCAATGGGAGAAATGCTTAAACTTCCAAGTATTCCATTATTTAGTATGGAGAAAAATCCTTTTAATTATAGTACCTTATTATTAATACTAACAATTCCCTTTTTAATTTATGGCTTAAGGATTTTTCAAATGGGTCTAAAAAATTTAATTCATAAAACTCCTAATATGGATACTTTAGTAACGATTTCGGTGTTTGCTAGTTTCTCTTATAGTTTATATAATTATTTTTTAGTTTTAAATGGGAATTTAGATTTAGTTTGTAATTTATATTTTGAATCAGTAGCAATGATTATTTACTTTATAAAATTAGGAAGATATATTGAATTTAAAAGTCGTGAAAAGACCAAAGACGCTTTAAAAAAGTTAGTCGAATTAACACCTTCTAAAGCCTTAGTTAAAGTTCAAGATAAAGAGATTTATAAAGATATTTCCGAAGTTAAAGTTTCAGATATTTTAATTGCTAAACCGGGAATGAAATTTGCAGTTGATGGGGTTATTACCAAAGGAGAAGCTCATATAAATGAAGCCTTTTTAACTGGAGAGGCTAGACCTTTAAAAAAGAAAATCAATGATAAAGTTTTAGCAAGTAGCCTTAATCTTGACGGGTATATTGAATATCAGGCTTTAAAAATTGGTCGTGATTCAACGATTTCGGAAGTTGTTAGATTAGTAATTGAGGCTATTGGGAAAAAGTCTAAACTAGAACAACTTGCTGATAAGGTTAGTAGTTATTTTGTTCCAAGTATTTTAGTAATCGCTTTTTTAACTTTAATCGTTTATTTACTAATTGGAACTACTTTTTTAGATAGTCTTCTTCATTTTGTAAGTGTTTTACTAGTTGCTTGTCCATGTGCCCTAGGCCTTGCAACCCCTCTTGCGATAGTAGTTGCAATCTCCGAAGCCTCTATTTCTGGAATTTTAATTAAATCCGGAGAAGTAATTGAACAAACCAGTTTAATCGATACCATTATCTTTGATAAAACTGGAACTCTTACATATGGAAATTTAAAAATAGCTAAAATATTTAATTATAGTAATTACGATAATAAAGAATTAATGCAAATTCTTGCTAGTTGTGAAAGCAAATCTAATCATCCAATCGCTTTAGCTTTTAAAAATTATGCTTTAGAAAATAAATTACCTTTAGAAGAAGTAAACGATTTTCAAGAAATATCAGGTTATGGAATAAGAGCTACTTTTAAGAATGATAAATATTATCTTGGAAATGAAAAATTAGTCTCAAAACTAAAAGTGAAAAATAATGTACAAATAAATAAATTAGAAGCTAAAATTGATACTACGATGATTTATGTAATTAAAAATCACGAAATTATTGCTTTAATTTCCGTTGCTGATATTATCAGAAGTGATGCAAGCGATACTATATCCAAGTTAAAAAAGGAATTTTCAATTATTATGTTAACTGGTGATAATCAAAAAAGTGCCAAGATGGTTGGTGACGAACTTAAAATTAAGCAAATTTATGCTAATCTTTCTCCAAAAGATAAAAATGAATTTATCAAAGAATTAATTTCTAAAAAGAAAAAAATTATGATGGTAGGGGATGGAATTAACGATGCCCCATCACTTGCTTTGAGTTTAGTGGGGGTAAGTTTTAAAGGAGCTAGTGATATAGCAACCTCATCAGCTGATGTTATCCTTTTACATGATAAATTAGAAGATATCTTAAATTTAATAAAAATAAGTAAAAAGACTTTAAAAATTATTAAACAAAATTTATTTTGGGCATTCTTTTACAATATTTTAATGATTCCCCTTGCAATTGGGGTATTTGCTAAATTTAATTTGAATTTAAATCCAACGCTTTCAAGTCTTTCGATGACGATTAGTAGTTTAACAGTAGTACTTAATTCATTAAGAATTAAAAAATGGAGGATGAAAAAATGAAAAAAATAATAAAAATTGAAGGAATGAGTTGTTCTAATTGTGCTAGACGAGTAGAAGGAGCTCTTAAAAAATTAGGTAATTTAGAAGTTGAAGTTAATTTGGAAAGTAAAGAAGCAATTATAAAAGGAGATTTATCAATTTCGTCTTCTAAATTAAAAGAAGTAATAGAAGATTTAGGTTATCGTGTAAAATCAATAAACTAATAGGAGTTTTAGATGGAAAACTATCAAGAAATAGAACGAAGTATCATTAAGCGCTTTCGAAAAGAAATCTGGGCAAAATTTGTGAAAAGTATTATCGAATATGAACTTATAAATGAAAATGACAAGGTTATGGTTTGTATTTCCGGAGGAAAAGATTCCTTCTTACTTGCTAAATGCATTCAAGAATTAATTAGACATGGAAAAGTTAAATTTACTGCTTACTATGTAGTTATGAATCCTGGTTATAATGACCAAAATCTAAAGATGATTGAGGAAAATGCCAAAATATTAAATATTCCTATTCAAATTTTTCAAAGTGATATTTTTGAAGTAACGACTAAAGTTTCCAAAAATCCATGTTACTTATGTGCTAGAATGCGTAGAGGTTATTTATATAGTAAAGCAAAAGAACTTGGTTGCAATAAAATTGCTTTAGGTCATCACTTTAATGATGTAATAGAAACAACTTTATTATCAATGTTTTATGGAGCTGAATTAAAAACCATGTTACCAAAACTTCACAGTGAAAATTTTGAAGGACTTGAACTAATAAGACCAATGTATTTAATTAAAGAAGAAGATATAATTTCTTGGCAAAAATATAATCATTTAACCTTCCTTAATTGCGCTTGCAAATTAACTGAAAAAACTTTCCTTAATAACGATGGTCTTAGTAAACGAAAGGAAATAAAAGAATTAATCAAAGAACTAAAAAAAATTAATCCAAATATTGATTTTAATATCTTTAAAGCCTTAGATAATATTAATTTAGATTGTTGTTTAGGATATAAAAAGAATGGCAAATATCAAAGTTTTTTAGATGATTATGATTTAAAAAATTGAATGGTTATAATTTAAAAATAAATTTTGATTGAAAAAATTTAAATTAATGTTATAATTAATTTATAATAAAGGAGGATTAATGAAAAATAAAAAAGTATTTTATATAATAATGATTGTTATTTTAGGTATCTTTTTAATTGGAAATTCTATTTTTATAATTTCATCATTAAGAATTAAGGATGATAGTAAAGAAATAGAAACTAATGAGGAAGAAAACGAAGAACAAGATGAGTTTGTTGCCTCTTTATATAATTATGATACAAATATTTCAGAAGACCTAATTGAAGTTGCCAAACGATTTGATTCAAAATATGAAACTTCTAAATTACTTAATTTAAATACTTTAGAAAAAGAGATAACTAATTTTAATGATTTAGATAACGAATTAAAATTAAATTTAGCAATTAAAGCAAGTGATGAACCAACAAGTATAAATGCTTCAACTTTAACTGATTATTTTCAAAAAAACTTTAAAGATAAAATAAGTATTCAAAATAAAGATTTTAATTGCCATAATTTAAATCCTGATGATAAAAATCAATATCATTGTGATTATAAATATGATAAAAAAACTAATACTTACACTCAAAATACAGAATTTGGTCATGGAGTAGAAGTTACTAATGAAGTATATTCTAAATTAATTGATGCTTCAAAATCAGACAATAAATATACTTTAACTTATATAAAAGCTTTTTCAAAAACTGATGCTGGACCAGAAGTTGGTTTTTATGATAACTATAATTTTAATGATTATGATGGTGAAAAAATGGCTGATTCTTTATTAGAAGATAATCAAGATGCAACTAAAATAGTAGCTCTTGCTATGAAAGATGTTACAGATTACTCAAAATATGTTAAATATATTTATACTCTTGAAGAAGTAGATGGAGAATTGCTGTTAGTTGGCTATAATTTTCAAGCTGGTGAATAATATCAATATAGGTAAATAATTATTTATCTATATTTTTATATTATTTAAAAAACTTCATGGACTTTATTAAAGAAATTTAGTAAAATTAAAGTGAGGTATATAATATGGACATATTAAGAGATTTAAACGAAAGACAAAAAGAAGCGGTTCAATTTAAAGACGGACCTTTATTAGTTTTAGCAGGAGCAGGAAGTGGGAAAACTCGAGTTTTGACAACTAGAATTGCTTATTTAATTCAAAATGGAGTAGACCCTGATAATATATTAGCAATTACATTCACGAATAAAGCAGCTGGAGAAATGAAAGGGCGAATTTACAAATTAATTGGTTATTTTGCTAAGACAATGCAAATTTCAACTTTTCACTCATTTGGACTTAAAATAATTAAAGAAAATTATGAATACTTAGGATACGATAAAAACTTTGTTATTTTTGATAGTGATGATACCTTAACAATTATCAAGAAAATTCTTAAAGATAAAAATATTGATATAACGAAATTTAATCCTAGAACAATAAGAAGTACAATCAGTAGTTTAAAAAATGAACTTGAAAGTCCAAGTATGTATAAAAATCGGGCTTTTACTGATTTTGATAAACTAGTAGCAGAAGTTTATGAAGAATATGAAAATACCCTTCAGAAAAATAATTCCTTAGACTTTGATGATTTATTAATTTTACCGATTAAGTTATTTAGTGAAAGACATGATATTTTAGAATCATATCAAGAAAAATATAAATATATTTTAATCGATGAATATCAAGATACAAATGAAGCTCAATATAAATTAACAAAATTATTAGCCAATAAATATAAGAATATTTGTTGTGTTGGAGATATTGACCAAGCAATTTATGGATTTCGTGGGGCAAACTACCGAAATATTTTAAATTTTGAAAAAGATTATAAAAAAGCCAAGATTATTAACCTGGAAGAAAATTATCGAAGTACAAAAACCATTTTACAGGCTGCTAATAGTGTTATTAAAAATAATAAAAACAGAAAAGAAAAAAATTTATTTTCAAATTTAGAAATTGGCGATAAAATAAGTTATTATCGAGCAAGTAGTGGGCTTTCCGAAGTAAAATTTGTAGTTTCCAAAATTACAGAATTAAAAAAGACCGTTTCTCTTAATGATATGGTTATTTTATATCGAACTAATGCTCAATCAAGAAGTTTCGAAGATGGTCTATTAAAAGCAAATATTCCATATAAAATTATTGGTGGTGTTAATTTTTATAATCGAATGGAAATTAAAAATTTACTTGCTTATTTAAGACTTATTCATAATTCAAATGATGATGTTAGTCTAGAGAGAATTATTAATGTTCCAAAACGAGGAATTGGTGTCAAGACTTTAAATAATTTGCTGGAAACATCAAGAGAAAAAAATAAAAGTTTATATGATGCAATTGAAACTGGAAAAGAACTTCAGTTTAAAAAGATAATTGAAGAATTAAAAACTAAAAAAGATACTATGCCATTAACAGAATTTATTGATTTAGTTTTAGATAAAAGTGGAATTAGAGAAGAATATCAAAATGAAAAAACGCTTGATGCAGATATTAGACTTGAAAACTTAGAAGAATTTAAATCAGTAGCTAAAAGTTTTGAAGAAGAAAATGGGGTTATTTCCTTAGAAGATTTTTTACTTAATGTTAGTTTAATTACTGATAATAGTGAAATTACAGATACATCTTCAAAAAATAATGCGGTTAGTTTAATGACAATTCATGCGGTTAAAGGCTTAGAATTTGATTATGTCTTTTTAGTTGGAATGGAAGAAAATTTATTTCCGCATAGTAATTCTTTGTTTTCTTTAGAAGAAGTAGAAGAAGAAAGACGACTTTGTTATGTTGCAATTACTAGATGTAAGAAAAAATTATTTTTAACTAATGCAAGAATTAGACTTTTATATGGAATGGACCAAATAAATCCAGTTAGTCGATTTATTAAAGAAATTGATGATGATTTACTTGATAATATCGGAATAAAAGTAATTACTAACGAAGATGATAATTTTTATAATAAAAATAATTATGATGAGTTTAAAAAAGTAGATGAAAAATACCAAGAAATGGATTATAATAATAATATAAGTTTAAATAAGGTGGATTTAAATACTACATATACAAATTCTGATATTAAGTATGAGGTAGGAGACTTTGTTTATCATGAGAATTTTGGGGCTGGAAGAGTTATCGAAGTAATTGAAAATAAAAAAAATCCAAAAGCTTCACTTTTAAAAATTGCTTTTAAATTACCTTATGGAGTTAAAACTTTAATATATAGTCATAAGAGTTTAAGGAAGGTGTGAATTATGAAAAAAGATTTAACATTAGTAATACTTGCAGCAGGTATGGGTTCTCGGTTTGGAGGGTTAAAACAATTAGAACCAATTGGACCAAATGGAGAGTTTATTATTGATTATTCAGTTTATGATGCAATTAAAACGGGATTTACTAAGATTGTTTTCATTATAAAAAAAGAAAACTATGAAATTTTTAAAGAAACGATTGGTTCTAGAATCGAAGGAAAAATCAAAGTTGAATATGCTTTTCAAGAGTTAGATAATATCCCAAAAGGAGTAGAGATTCCTTTGGATAGAAAAAAACCTTGGGGAACTGCTCATGCTCTTTATTCAGCAATAGATTATATAGATTCTGATTTCGTTTTAATTAATGCTGATGATTTTTATGGAAGAAGTGCTTATTTAAAAATCAAAGACTTCTTTCTTCAAGAAAAAGACCCAAATATATATGCAATGGTTGCTTTTAATGTTGCTAGTACCATGACTTCTTTTGGAAGTGTAAAACGAGGAATTTGTGAAAGTCAAGATAATTATTTAACGAATATAATTGAATCCGTTGTTGAACATGACAATGGAAAAATTAAAGTTTCACCACTTGATGGAAGAGAAAGTTTTTATGTACCAGAAAATCAACTAGTTTCAATGACTTTCTTTGGTTTTCGACCAGCAATTCTTGATTTTCTAAAAAAAGATATTAATAATTTCTTTGAAACCAATAAAGATAATTTAGAAAAATGTGAATATTTAATGCCGGATGTTGTTTTTAAAGAAATAAAAGAAAATTCAAAAAAAGTTTTCGTTTTAGAAAGTAGTGATAAATGGCTTGGTGTAACTTATAAGGAAGATAAAGAATATGTTCAAGAAGAACTTCAAAAATTAATTAAGAAAGGAGAATATCCATATGACTTATGGAAGTAAATTATGTTTAATTATCTTTTTACTTTCTTTTTTCTTAATTCAAGGTTGTACTTCTAAAAAAGATTTTTCATATCCTTTATATGATGGATATGAAATTAAAAGTATCGGAGATAAGATTAAACTATATAAAGATTCCGAAGTTTTTAATATTAATGATTTAGACTATAAAATTAAAGAATTTAAATATAATAGTGATGTTGTTTGTTTAAGATTAAGTGATGATAGTTATTATATGATTTATTATGTAGATAAAACTATTTATGGTCCACATACTATAGATAGTTTAGATGAAGTTATTACAAGTTTATCAATGACTTTTGATACTAATTATCAAGATATAACTAAAGTAGAAGGTCGGGTTTATGAATGATAAAGAAAATATTAAAAGATTACATGAATTAGAAGATATTATTAATAAATTAAATTATGAGTATTATACATTAGATACTCCAAGTGTAAGTGATTCTGAATATGATAGACTTATGCAAGAGTTAATGCGACTAGAAGAGATGTATAAAGATGAAGCTTCTTTAAATTCTCCGACTAAGCGAGTTGGAGGTAAAATAAATGAAAGTTTTAAAAAGATAACTCATGAACTTCCAATGCTTTCTCTTTCAAATGTTTTTACGGAAGAAGATATTATTAATTTTCATAATCGAATAAAAAAAGAAAATATAACAGCCCCTAAATATGTCTGTGAATTAAAAATAGATGGGTTGAGTGTTTCTTTAAAATATGTAAAAGGAAAACTTTTATATGCTGCAACAAGAGGAGATGGAGTGGTTGGTGAAGATATAACTGATAATGTTAAAACGATAAAAACTATTCCGCTTTCTTTAAAAGAAAAAATCGATATTGAAGTTCGAGGAGAAATATATATCAGTAAGAAAACTTTACAAAAATTAAATGAAGAAAGAATTAAAGACGGCTTAGAACCTTTTAAAAATGCTAGAAATTTAGCCAGTGGTTCTATTCGCCAATTAGATAGTAGTATTGCTGCCAAAAGAAATTTAGATGTTTTTATTTATCATTTACCAAATCCTCTTGATTATGGCATTAAAACTCATTATGAAGCTTTAGAATTTATGAAAAATTTAGGCTTTGTTACCAATCCTAATAATCGATTAGTATCCGGAGTTGAAGGTATTTTAGACTATATTGCTGAAAAGACAAATGAACGAAAAGATTTAGCTTATGATATTGATGGAGTAGTTATTAAATTAAATAATATTTTAGACCAAATGAAGTTAGGAAGTACTGTTAAATATCCTAAATGGGCAACGGCTTATAAATTTCCACCCGAAGAAGTTGTAACTAAGTTAAAAGATATTATTTTTACAGTTGGAAGAACTGGTCAAGTAACTCCAAATGCAATTTTAGAACCAGTTAATGTTATGGGGTCCACTATTTCGAAAACAACTTTACACAATGAAGATTATGTTAAAGAAAAAGATATTCGAGTCGGAGATTATGTTGTAATTGTTAAGGCTGGAGATGTTATTCCAAGAGTTGAAGCGGTTAAATATGATAGAAGAACAGAGGATTTAAAAGAGTTTACAATGATAAAAAATTGTCCAATTTGTAATCAGCCCTTAGTAAAAAAAGATAGTAATTATTATTGTCTTAATCCAAAATGTGATGCTAAACATATTGAATCTTTAATTCATTTTGCCTCAAAAGGTGCAATGGATATATCAGGATTTGGGGAAAGAATTGTTGAAGATATGTATAATTTAGGCTTTATTAAAAGAATCCCAGATTTTTATCATTTAGAAAAATATGCTAATGAATTAATGTTATTAGAAGGATTTGGTCAAAAGAGTATTCAAAATCTTCTTAATGAGGTTGAAGAATCTAAAAAGAATTCTTTAGAAAGATTATTGTTTGCACTTGGTATTCGCCATGTAGGTTTAAAAACAGCAACGATTTTAGCTAGAAAATTTATTGATATGGATTCTTTAATTAATGCTAGTTTTGAAGATTTGAATAATATTCCAGATATTGGTTCAATTATTGCTAAGAGTTTAAAAGAATATTTTAGTCTTGATGAAAATTTGAAGTTAATTCAAGAATTAAAAGATTTAGGTCTTAATATGAAGTATTTGGGCAAGGTAATTGAAAATGCGAAAATAAAAGATAAAAGTTTTGTTATCACAGGAACGCTTAATATTAAAAGGGATGAACTTAAAGATATGATAATTACTAATGGTGGTAAAGTAATTGAATCAGTAAGTCGAAAAACCGATTATTTAGTTTTAGGTGAAAACCCTGGAAGTAAATATGATAAGGCTAAACTTTTAAATATTCCAATCTTAAGTGAGCAAGAAATTTTAGAAATGTTAGATAATTAAATTTTTTATAGAATTTTGGCTAAGATTGTGAAAAATTTTTAAAAATGTCAGTATTAAAAAAAATAAATAATTAGTGAAAATGTCAGTTATTTATAAGGTAA
>CANQMV010000011.1 GCA_947625085.1 uncultured Bacilli bacterium | reverse complement strand
ATAAAATATAAAACATAACATCTAATTTAATTTTAAGTTTTTTTCCATGTTATGTCAATAGTTTTTAACTTCAAGTCCTTTGATAATACTAAAAAATTCTTATTAAATTATTAATCATAGCCCCTAGTTTTTAAAACTAATTCCATCTCTTTAATTCGATTTAACATATTAACTATAAAAGTTGTTAAAATAATCTTTGAATTTTTAAAAATAGTTTTAATTTTAAATGGAAAATTTCTAGTTAAAAGAACTTTTTTAATTGTTATTAACTCATCTTCCATAATAGGAATTAAATTAAGACTAATCGCGATTATTAATTCAATATCATGTCTTTTTTTAGTAAAGAAAAAGAAATTACTAAGTCCTTCACTAAGCGCTTTAATACTTAAATAATAACTAATAATAGTAATTAAGAAATAAATTATTAAAAGTCTTAAGCCAATCAAAAGAGAATCTAAAATATTTAAAAAAGGTAAGTTAAATATAATTGATAAAGTTGCAAATATAAAAACCAATTTAAATCCTTTTAAAGAAATATTTTTAAGAGCTATTATTAAAAGTAAACTTAAAAATAATATAATTAAAAAATAGACATTAGTTATATAATAAATTAAAATTGAAAAAATAATAAATGTTAATAAAATTAAAGTAGTCATAATTTTTCCTCAAGTATCTTAAGTAATTTATTTTCTTTTAAATCATCTAGTAAGATATTCTTAGTTTTTAAAAGATTGATTAATTTTAAAATAAAAGGTACTTCTAATTCATAATCTTTTAATATATCAATATTGGTTAATAATTCTTTTTGACTTAATTTCTTAGCAATAATTCCATTGTATAAAATAATAATTTCATCAGCATAAATTAATTCACTCATAATATTAGTTGAAAAAAGAATTCCTTTACCATCCGCCTTTAACTTTTCTAAAATTTTATAAATTGCCTGTTTTCCTTCATCATCAATCATCGCGGTTATTTCATCGAAAATAAGATAATCAGGTTCAATTGTAAGGGTAGTTGCTAATGCTAGTCTTTGCTTTTGACCTAAAGATAATTCATAAGGATTTTTATCTTGAAAGTCTTCCATTTCAACTAATTTTAAAGCCTTTTTAATTCTATAATCTTTATTATCTAATTTTAAATTATTAATTACAAAACTCATATCATCATAAATTCGATTAAATAAAACTTGATGATTAGGATTTTGAAAAATAATTCCTACTTTTTTTCGAAATTCTTCATTAGGAATTTTCTTGATATTTTTATCATCAAGCGTAATTTCACCTTTATAATTTAAAAGATTAGAAATAACATTGCAAAGAGTTGACTTTCCACTTCCATTTTGACCAATAACCATTGTAATCTTGCCCCTTGGAATTTCTAAATTAATATTTTTTAAAATGGGCTTTTTTTTCTGATAACTAAAATCTACCTCATTTAGTTTAATCATTATCTTTAACTACTCCTTTTACTTCTCTAATTAAGGTTTGACAATTTTTGCTTAAAACAAGCATTACAAAAAAACTAATTGGAATCATAATAATATTTTTTATATATCTAAGTGGAGCAAAGAAGTTAACCGCTTTATTTACAGTTAAATAAATCCAATAAGTATTTAAAAAACAATTAATTAAAATATTACAAATAATTATTGAAATTAGCATTTTTAAAATATATTTTTTAGAAACTTGAAAATCATTTTTTTGATATAGTAATAATCCATATACTAACCCTTTTAACCCATTACTTATCGTATAACCAATAAAAAATGGCCCAGATGGAAATAATAAAGCTCCAATTAAATCACTTAAAATACCAATCATAACACTATATTTAGGTCCATATAAAATAGCAACCAGCATTAAAGGTATAAAGGCAAAGGTAATTTCTAAAATTGAAGTTCGATAGGCAAAAACATTGGCTAAAACGACTTCACTGGCAAGTAAAGATGCCAAAATTAATATTTTTTTACTTTTACTCATAAGACTACAACGTTAATTTAAATTTAACTTCCTTTCTTTGGTTTTTACCAAAACTAATAATATTAAACTACTTCTTTTTATAAATAGCAAGTAATTTTACTTAATATCTTTTTTTAACGTTTCAATCTCACTTTGTAAAGCTTTAACCATTTTTTCAAGCATTTTTAAAGTATCTATATTATCTTCTTTTAAATCTTTTTGATTACTATTTTTTCGTTCAGCAACAACAGCTGCATAATAAGCATTGGTTGAAACTAATTGCCCAACTAACATTAACCAATTACCAAGAGCATTTTGTTCATTAGCTGTCATATCATCAATTAAAAGATACCCCACTAAAACAGCACTAAGCGAAAAAATTTTCGGGGTTGTATTAGGTATTAATTTCAAACTACCACTCCCCTAAAGTATATTCAAATTAACTATTAATTTAAACTAAGTTCAAAAGATATGGTTTAAATTTTAAAAAAATTATCATAATAAAACTGAAAGGAGATTTTAAATGGAAAAATATGATAAAGTTCCCAATATTATAACCGGAAAAGACTTAGATTATTTAAGTGATATGTTTGAATGGAACTATGAAGCTTTAAAAAGTACAAATGCTTATATTCCAAAAGTTAAGGATGAAGTCCTTAAAGAAACTTTAAAAAAATCTTGTAATTTATTTGAAAATAATTTAAATGTTGTTTTAAATTTACTTAAGGAGTGTCAATATGGAAAAAATTGAAAATCCAGAAACTAAAGTTTTAAAAGGAATGGAATTAAATGATAAAGATTATCTAACTTTACTACTTACTTCTTTAAAAGATATCGAAAAAAATTATGTTATTGCAATGACTGAAGCTAGTAATGAATATTTATATAAACAACTTGAAGAAGTATTTTTACAAATTGCTGATTTCCAAAGAGAAGTATATGAAGTAATGTTTCAAAATGGTTGGTATAAATTAGAAACTGTAGATACTTTAAAACTAAATAATAAATTAGAAACTCTAAATCAAGAATTAAGTGATTTAAAAAATTAAAACTTCTATTTTTCAAGAAGTTTTTTTATATTTAAAGAAGCATTGTAAATTTCATTTTTACTTAAAGAGGTATTTTCTAGACTAAGTAATTTAATTGCTTCTTTCATGGTACAGTTTTCTTTAATCATTTTATCAATTAATAAAGCTTCAATTGTAATTTTAGAATCATCAGTTTTAATTTCTTTTTTATTTTTAGAAACTACTATTACATATTCTCCTAATTCATGATTTTTATTATTTTTTAACTCTTCTATAACTTTATCTACTTTTCCATAATATTTACGTTCAAATTTCTTAGTTAAATCATTTAAAACAATAATATAAGGATTATTCATAATCGTTTGAATATTTTTTAAAGTTTCTAATATTCGTTTTGGTGATTCATAAAAAGCTACAATTTTTAAATCATTATCATTAATTGTTTGTAATAATTCTTGTTGTAATTTGGTTTTTCTTTCTAAAAAGCCATAAAAAGCAAAATTTTTAATCTCTAAACCTGATAAGGTTAAAGATGTAATAATAGCACTAGCACCTGGTAATGAATAGATTTCTATTTTATTTTCAATAGCTTCTTTAACTAAAATACTTCCAGGGTCTGATATACAAGGAGTTCCAGCATCCGTTATTAAAGCCATATTAACACCTTTTTTTAATTCCGCAATCAAAAATTTACTTCTTTCTAATTCATTAAATTTATGATAGGAAAGTAATTTTGTTTTAATATCATAATGTGATAATAAATGCATAGAGGTTCTAGTATCTTCACATAAAATAATATCAACCTTTTTTAATATTTCTAAAGCTCTAATAGTAATATCTTCTAAATTACCAATTGGCGTTGCAACAATATATAAAGTTCCCATTTCGACCTCATTTCTTTTAATTAAAATAAAGATAATTGATTAGAATCAGGCAAATCTTTTAAAATGTTCATAGATTTCATTTTTTCAATTAATGTTCCTGAAACTTTACCTCGTTTTTGTAAATCTTCAATACTTAAAAATTCCCGATTTTCTCGTTCTAAAACAATCGTTTTTCCAACCGTATCTCCAAGCCCATCGATAGCTCTAAATGGTGGTATTAAAGTATCTTGCAAAGTATCGGAAATTACAAATTTAACGGAATCTGATTTATTTAAATCTAAATTGGCAAATTTAATTCCTCGAGCCGTTGCTTCTAAAGCAATTTTTAAAGTTTCTAAAACATCGCCTTCTTTTTTAGTAATTTCAAAACCTTTATTTTCTAAATCTTCAATTTTTAATTTGATAGCATCATAGCCTTTTATCATGGTTTCAATGTCAAAGTCAACTACCCGAATTGAAAAGAAAGTTGCATAGTAATTAAGAGGTTGATAGACTTTGAACCAAGCAATTCGCATAGCACTCATAACATAAGCACAAGCATGAGCTTTTGGAAACATATACTGAATTTTATAACAAGATTCAATATACCAACTTGGAATATTATTGTCTTCCATAACTTTTTTCCAGTTAAGCCACTCTTCGGGTTCTTTTTTAGGTTTACCTTTTCGAACAAACTCCATAATTTTAAAAGCATCTTTTGGTTTTAAACCATGATTTTTTAAATATACCATTATATCATCACGACAACCAATTACTTCTTTAAATTCACAAATATTTTCATCAATTAAAGTTTCTGCATTTCCATTCCATACATCAGTTCCATGCGATAAACCTGATATTTTAACAAGTTCGCCAAAGGTTTTTGGTTTAGCTTTAACTAACATATTAATAACAAAGTTAGTTCCCATTTCAGGAAGACCAAGCGTTCCCGTTTCGCATTTTATTTGTTCTTTAGTAACCCCAAGAGCTTTAGGCGAAGTTAATAAACTTAAAACTTTTTCATCGCTCATTGGTAAAGTTGTAACATCAATTCCGGATAAATCTTGGAGCATTCGTAAAATGGTAGGGTCATCGTGACCTAGAATATCTAGTTTTAAAACATCTTGGTCAATAGCATGATAATCAAAATGAGTTGTCCGCCAAGGTGATGTAACTTCATCAGCCGGATATTGGAAAGGGGTAAAATCAAAGACATCCATGTAAGAGGGAATAACAACAATGCCGCCGGGATGTTGACCAGTTGTTCGTTTTACTCCAGTACACCCTAAAGCAAGTCTTTCAATCTCTGCTTGATGAACATTATCAACCATGCCTTTTTTTTCAAAATAGCCTTTAACAAAACCATAAGCTGTTTTTTCCGCAACAGTACCAATCGTTCCAGCTCGATACACATTATCTTCCCCAAAAATTACTTTGGTATAAGCATGAGCACTAGCTTGATTATCACCGGAAAAGTTTAAATCAATATCTGGAACCTTATCAGCATTAAAACCTAAGAAAGTTGCAAATGGCATATCTTGTCCTTCTTTAGACATTAATTCATGACAATTTGGACAAAGTTTATCTGGTAAATCGTAACCACTTGCTGAATAATTAATTGATAAACTAACTCCATTATCATCTTCAAATAAACTTAAATGACACTTTTTACATAAATAATGTGCAGGTAGTGGATTTACTTCAGTAATTCCCATCATCGTTGCAACAAATGAAGAACCAACGGAACCACGGGAACCTACTAAATAACCTTCATCGTTTGAATGTTTAACAAGTTTTTGAGCAATTAAATAGATTACATCAAAGCCTCCCCCAATAATTCCTCCAAGTTGCTTTTTAGTTTCTTTTTCAACATACTCTAAATCATTAATCTTAGAAGGGTCAGTCGTTTTTAATTCTTCTAAAAATTCTAATTTAGTTAATTCAAAAACTTTATCATAACCAAGTCTAACAACTTCCGATAATTCTTTTAAAAATAATTTATCAAGTTCTTTACCTTCTAAGCTAGGATTTTCTTTTTTTAATTTATTTTTAACAAGCGATAAAATTCTATCTCCATATAACTCTTGAGCAATTCGCTCTTCAATTAACCTTGGTAAAGGATTTCCATACAAACTATGTGCTCTTTGATAAACCATTTCATAAACATCTTCTCTAGAATTTGGAATTCTTGGTGAAAATGGTATTCCTCCTGTATCAATAATAACTTCAACTTCTTCAATCATATCACTGATTTTATTAGTATTTTCAATAACAATCTCTTCTCTTAACTTAGTATCTAAAAACGAAAAATCATTTAACATTTCAGTAGTAGTTCGAAAATGTTGACTTGGAATGGAAGTAATATCACGTTTGGCAAGGGGATGTAGTCCCCCACCGGGTAATTTTTGATTAATAATAATCTCGCGATATATTTTATCTTCTCTTTTTACATGATGAACATCCCCAGTTGCTACAATATATTTTCCAGCTTCTTTTGTTAATTTTATTATTTTTTTAATATTATTTATAAGTTCTTCTTCATCTTTAAAATCTCCAAGTTGAATTAAATGGGTATAACATTCTGGAGGTTGAACTTCAACATAATCATAAAAACCAATAATATCTCTTATTTCTTCATCAGTTTTACTTCTTGCTTCAACAAACACTTCAGACTCATAACAACCACTGCCAATTAATAAACCTTCCCTAAGTTCTTCAATTTCACTTCTTAAAATTCTTGCAGTTTTATAGAAATGTTTAGTATTAGCTAAGGAAATTATTTTAAATAAGTTTTTTAAACCAACTTTATTTTTAACTAAAATATTAACATGATAACTACGCCCAAATTTATGAATATCTTCTTTATTAATCAGTTTTTCTAAATCAGAAATTTTTAAAATATTAATACTTTCTAATTTTTTCATCATCTTATGAAAAACTAATCCTGTTGCTAAAGCATCGTAATCGCCTCGATGATGACTGGCTTCATCAAATTCAACCCCATATCTTTTGGTAATGGCTGATAAACCATGTCTTGTTGCATCTTGGTCAAGAACTCTTGATAAGGCTAAAGTATCAATAACTGTATTTTTAAATTCTCCTAAATTATATTTTTGATAGCACATTTCAATAAAAGAGGTATCAAATTTGGCGTTATGAGCAACCATAGGTCTTGTTCCTGTCCACTCTATAAATTCTTTAACGGCTTCTTCTTCCGAAGGACAATCGGCAACCATTTCATTAGTAATACTAGTAACATTAGTAATTCGTTCAGTAATCGGTTTTTCTGGTTTTATCAAACGGTCAAATTTTTCTAAAATCTCGCCATTTTTTAACTTAACGGCTCCAATTTCTATAATTGTATCTCCTCCAGCTGCATTAAAACCAGTCGTTTCTAAATCAAAAACAACATACTCTTCATCAAGTAAAGACGCATCAGTTCCTCTTATTACAATTGCAACGTTATCATCAACTAAAGTTAATTCGGTTCCATAAATTACTTTAAAGCGTTCACTTTCACTTTTTCCTTTATTGTAATCTTTTATCATATTATAAGCATTAGGAAAAGCTTGACAACCGGAATGGTCGCAAATAGCAAGGGCTTTATGTCCCCATTTAATAGCTTGTTCAATTGTTGAAACTGAATGTTTACCAATAGCACAAACCGCATCCATTGCACTCATCATTGTATGGGTATGAAGTTCCACTCTTTTAACAGGTGCATCATCAATAATTTCTTCTTCTTCATGAGAAGATACATTAATAGCTGTAACATTAAAAACTAATTCATCTAAAGCATATTTATCAATTTTAGTATAACCTTTAAATCTAAACCATTGCTGATTTTTTAAAATTTTAGTTAATTTGGAAAGTTCCTCGCTATTATTTAAAAATATCTTAGCATACATACTATCAGTATAATCAGTAATTTTTAAAGTAATAATTTTAAAATTACTTTTACTTGATTCAAAAACTTCACTTCCAAAAACTTGACACTCAATTGTTAAATCACTAGTTTCTCCTACAATATCTTTTAAAGAAATAGGTTCATCTTCAATTAAATTTCCATAATAAACTCGTTCATCATCAACAGTTTCTATTTTTTTTCTTCTTGGAGTAAAAGTTTTAGTTTCCACTTTATCATTATTTTTAACAACTTCTAATTTTAAACTTTCAACATTTTTAATATCTTCATTTATTAATTTAACAATATTTTCTCTTTTACTATCATCTTCAAAAATTAAAATTTTATTATAACCTAATCGTTCTAAAGAATTATTAATTTCATCTAGATATTCACTTATTTGTTTATATTCACCATGATTGTAAACCGTAATAAAATTATTATTACTTCCATTTATTTTTAAACGTTCATTAAAATATTTAAGAGTAATTGGTAAAAAATAATTAAAATAATCTTCTAAATAAAGGCTTTTATCACCTAAATTTTCTATATTTATATATACTTTGGAATTAAAAAATAAAGAAGCCTGCTCTTCTAAATTTTTATACTCTTCTAAAGGTAACATTTCTTTAAGAATTAAATAAATATTAATTACATTTTTTTTAGTATTAACATTTACTTTTTTTAAAGAAATATCTTTAAATTTATCTAAATTTCCTTGAAAATGAATTGTCGTTAAAAAGTTTTCTAGTTGCATATAATACCTCTCTAAATTACTTCGATTTCTTCTTCTTGTTCTATTTTTAAAACATTACCGAGTTTTAAAATATGACGATTATTTTTAATACAAAAATTAATAAATTCCGTCAAATTCATTTTTTTCATATTTTTATCAATTGGATAACGTTCAATATCAAAAACAATTTTATCTTCTATCATCTTACTAATAAGTTCTTCTTCAGAATCATTTCCTAAATACATTAACCAAAAAGGATAAATTTGGCGTTTAATAATTTTTAAAGTTACATCCCCAAGCTCATAAGTTTCATTATTAGTTAATTGTTTACTTATTTCGTTTACAACTGCAAGTTCTATAACAGCCTCAACAATTTCTTTATATTCATCATTATAATTTGCATACATTCCTTTTACAATAGTAAGTATTAAAATCGTTATAGCATCATATTTATCTTTATCACTACCCCAAATTAATGAATCGCGATTATATTCAATAACTTCCATTCGAGGATGAATTACATAAACAGGATAAGTTTCTTTTAAATCTAATTTTAAAACTTCCCGTACACATTTTTTTACAATTTTAGCATCGTTATTGAAAAGTTTAACTAAATGCATTTTATGTTTTTCGGTTTCTTTTTTTAAAGATTGATATACATCACTTTCAAATATTTCATTATATAAAATATCGTTATCAGGAATAAAATCTTTACCATATTTTATAATTTCTTGTTTATCTTTATAACAAAAATTATATTCTTTTTTATATTTATTCCATAAATTCTTTCTTAATTTATCTATTTCTTTTGATAAACTAGCACTATATAATAAATACCAAGCTAGTAAATATTCATTAACATAAAATTCTAAATTCATCTAATCACTACTTTCTTCAATACATATTAATCATATCATAATTCATTTTTAAAATAAAGAAAAGTAGAACATTTTAGAACAAAATTTATTGAAACATTTGAAAATAAAATTAATTTTTGAAAAAAACAAAACAACTAGAAAATATCAAAGTTTTCTTTTTCTTAATAAGCTACCTTTCATCATTACTAAATGTTTTATTTATATATTGATATTTTATTTATAATATATATTGATATTTTATTTATAATATATATTGATATTTTATTTATAATATATATTGATATTTTATTTATAATATATATTGATATTTTATTTATAATATTGATATTTTATTTATATATTGATATTTTATTTATATCTTGATATTTTATTTGTAAATTAATGTATATTTATTTAATACTTTCTTATATGAATTTTCAAACACACTTTCTTAGTGTATAAAAAAATATATTATTGATTAAATATATTTTTATGCCGATTTTAGAAATTTTTAAATCATATTTAAAAGAAATTTTTAAAAAAGTTTGTTACTCTCTTAAAAAAAGAAATCTTTTTTTCTTTAGTTTGGTATTCATAAATTTTTTCTTGATGGATAACTTTATTATTAAGTAAAATTTCAACCATTCCTAAATAAGTATTATCTTTATCATTAACAATTACTCTAGTTGTAATATTATCTTTTTCCTTTTCAGTAAGTGGATAAGTAAAATCATTTTTTATTAAATAATTACACTTAAATAAATTACCATCTACTTTAAAATTATCTTTGGAAAGTAATAAATAATTTTTATATTTTTGAAAATAATTTTCATATAATTTTTGATGGTTTTCATAGATATTATCATCGTCTAAAGTAACTATCAGCAAATTTTGATTGTTTGCTTTGGCTGTTGTTACTAAAGATTTTCCAGCACTTGGCGTATAACCATTTTTAGCTGTTGTAATTTTATCATACTGAAAAATTATCTTAGAACGATTAACTAAAGAATATGATTTAAGATTAGAACTAAAATCATAATATTTAGTCCCGGAAATTTCTTTATATAAAGGATAATTTAAATATAAATATCTTGTTAAAATAGCTAAATCATATGCAGTTGAATAATTTTTAGTTTCTTCATCAAGACCATGAGGATTTTTAAAAATGGTATTTTGCATACCAATTTCTTTAGCCTTTTCATTCATTAAATAAACAAAATTTTCAACACTTCCAGCTACATATTTAGCAATTACAACACTAGCATCATTTCCACTTCGAAGCATTAATCCATATAATAAATCAATTAATTTTAATTCTTCATTTAAAGATAAATACATATTTGTCCCATACATTTTTAATACTTCATCACCAACTACTACTTTAGAATCTAATTTATCACTTGCATATGTAAGGGCTACTAAAAAAGTCATAATTTTGGTAGTTGATGCTATAAGTCTTTCTGTATTACTATCTTCTTGATACAAAATCCTTCCAGAATCAATATCCATAACTACCGTTGATTTAGCACTGCTAGCTTTTATATTAATTGGATATATAATTATAAATAAAAAAAGAATTATAAGCCATTTTTTCAAGATAATCACCTATAAAAATATATGAAAAAAATTAAATTTAATTCTTTAAAAAAAGAACCTTAATAAAAGTTCTTTTCTAGGACATCCTATCTATATAAAACGCTTAACACGTTAAGCGTCATACTATATTTTATGGCGCTACTAATTAATTGTTCCATATTCTTGAATTTAATTATTAATATTATATGTTAATTTTTCATTTACTATACTTTAATTATTGTTATCATGGATAATAATTTTTTATTTTTAATTTATTATTTTGAAAACTAAACATAATACTTCCATCTAAATCCGTTCTATAAATTTTACTATTTTGTAATTTTTTTAAAGTTTCTTGGCTTGGATGATTATAACGATTATTTTTTCCAACACTTATAATTGAATATTTAGGCTTTATTTTATTGATAAACTCTATACTACTACTAGTTTTACTGCCATGATGTCCTACTTTTAAAATATCTATATCTTTTAAATCATATTTTAAAAGTATATCTTCTTCTACTTTTATACTAGCATCACCCATAAAAAGAAATTTATAATCATTAAACTTAGTATAAATAACACTAGAATTATCATTTTCATTATTATATTCTTTATTGTTTAAAAAAGAAAATTTAGTATCAGCAATCTTTAATTCTTTAATGCACCGATAATAAGGTATTTTCTTTTTCTCTAAAGTTTTAATTAAATTAGTTTCTAAATCATTCAACTTTCCACAATTGAAAACTACATTTGAAACTTTGAAGTTATTAACTAAATTAATACTTTCTCCCATGTGGTCAAAATCGCCATGACTTAATAATAAATAATCAATTTTAGTAATTCCTAAAGAGTGAAACATTGTTATCGTTTTCTCACTTAGATTTTTATTATATAATCCACCAGTATCAATTAAAATGGTTTTATTATTAATTGAAAACAAACTTGAATCTCCTTGATTTACATCAATCGTAAGATAAAAGTCATTTGGAATAATATTATTAATATTAAAATGAATTATTAAAATAATACTAAAAATAAATAACCCAAATTTTTTATTTTTAAGAAAATTACCAATTACATAAGTTAAAATTAGGAAATAAAGGATTAAAATTAAAATTGATATTTTCTTTAAAATAATAATTCCAAAAGTTAAATTATTTAAAGCAAACGATAAATTATTAATCAAACTTAAAAACTTATAAAAAATTAAATCTAGTGGTTTTATAATAAGCGTTAGTAAAGCAAGAGGAAAAACTATTAAATTAAAAATTGGAACATAAATTAAATTATAAACAATTCCCATAATATTAAAAGAATAATTAAAATAAATATTTAAAGGAATACTATATAAAAATGATATGATTGAAACTTTTAATAGTTTTTGAAAATAATTACCAGTTATTAATTTATTATTTAAAATCAAGATAAAACTAATACTATAGGAATATAAAAAACCTTTATTTGTAATATAAAACGGATTAATTAATAAAGTTATAGTTAAAGTTAAAAGAAAAAGATTAAGACTTTTTAAGTTTAAATTAAAACTTTTATTAAGAAATTTTAAAATTAAATAAATAAAAATTCGAAAGATAGCAATTGGAAATGAAGTTAATAAAAGATAAAGAAAAATAATTAAAAATAAAATTAGATTAGAACATATTTCCTTTACTTTTAATTTTTTTAAACTAAATAAGATTAAAAAACTTAAAAAAGTTATATGTAAACTACCAATTGAAAGTAAATGAGAAATTCCATTTATTTGATAAGATTTATATAATGATTTATTAAGATAAGAAGTATCTCCTAATAAAAAAGTTTTTAAATAATCTCCACTTAAAAAAGTATCCATATAATTTAAAAGATAATTTTTTAATTTATAAATTAAATTTGCATTTTTCTTTAAAAGTTTAACATTTTGAGCCTCTAGAATATAAAATATTTTTTCTTGATATAAATATTTTTTATAATTAAAATCATTTAAAATTGTATTATTAGAAGGAGACTTTAAATCTCCTTCTATATAAAGAATATCTCCTATTTCATAGTTAAAATCATCTAAGTAAACAATTAATTTTTCTTTAGCTTTAAAAGTAATTGTATATCCATACTGACTTTTTTTATATTTTAATACTTGACCAATAAATTTGGTTTCACTACCTAAATATAAACTTTGATATTTAAAAACTTTTACATTCAAATATACATAAAATAAAGTTATTAAAATAATTACTATATAAAAGATATTAGACTGTAATATAGTCTTTAAGGGCTTCAAAAGTACTATCCCCTATTCCACTTACATTTTTAATTTCAGAAATATTTTGAAATTTTCCATTTTTAGTTCTATATTCGATAATAGCCTTAGCTTTACTTTCCCCAATTTTTGGTAAAGTAATAAGTTCTTCTAAGGTTGCTTCATTAAGATTAATCTTGGAAGTTGATGATTTTATTTCTGAATTATTTTTAGAATTTGCAGACTCTGCTTGAAAATTATTAGCAACATTGGTATTACTATTTGAAATACAAGCATCATTTTTTACATCAGTAGTACAAAGTTTGGCTTTTTTAGTCTCGGTTTCTTTAGTTTTTTCATAATTAGCAATTTCGGAATTTGAATAGATAACAATAACCATCCCATCTTCTAATTCTAAACTTAAATTCAAAAGCGAAGTATCAGCATTTGGAGTAACCCCACCAGCTTGATTTATAGCATCAACAACTCTTTTTCCCTTTGGTAATGAATAAACACCTGGAACATTTACTTCTCCTTTAATATCAACATATAAGTAATCAATATCAAAATTTTCTTTAGTTTCACTTTCGCTTGCTTCAGAATTATTTAAAGTCAAATCATCTAAAACTATCTTTTCATTTTGAAAACTTCGTCTATTTAAGATAACCATAGTTACTATAATACTTATTAATAGTAATAAACTTAACGTAATTATCTTATTTTTATTTTCATAGAAAAAGATTTTAATTTCATTAAACTTCTCCATTTAAACCTCTTTTAGCCTTGATAACTCCTAAAACTACTACTCCAAGAAGCAAGCTAACAAAAACTATAATTGAAGTTAAAATTTTATCATTAGTTTTAGGATTTTCTATATTATTAATAGATTCCAAAGTATTAATCTGATTAGATTTCTTAACATAATTATTTAAATTTACCTCCCTTTTATTTAAATTTTCTTCTTTATTTTTTAAACTACTTTCATATTCTTTTAATAAACTTAAATTACTTTGAATAGTTTTACTTTTAGAAGTTAGTTCTTTTTCTTGATAACTTAAAGTATCTTTTAGTTTTCTTAATTCTTCTTCTTGATTAATATTTAAAGTTTCTCTGGTTGCTAATTCTAATTCTTTTTTAGTTAATGCTTCCTTAGTTTTGATTAATTCATTTTCAAATTGTTTTAATTTTTCTTCTTGAGTTATCAAATTAAATTCACTTGTTTTTAAAACTTGTTCCTTTTCTACTAAGTTAAGTTCTTTAATTTTTAAATCCTCAGTTTTTTGATTTAAAGCCTTTTCTTTTTCATTAAGATTTTGTTCTTTAGTTTCAAGTTCAAGGTTTAAATCATCTTGACAATAAATATTTACATAATTTTCTTTTATAGTATCAGTAACTATCTTATAAGAAGTACCATCACTACTTTCTGATATTTCTAAATTAGAACCCAATTTAAAATTATAATTTTTAATTGAAGGATTATAAATTTTAATATTACTATTACCAGTTATATAAACCAAACTATCATCAGTAGTAAAGGAAGAGCAGTTAACATCTAATGAAGTAGAATTAATGAAAATATTTAAATTATTCCCTTTTATAACAGAATTAGTCTTTAAAATATTTATTTTTGAATTATTTAAAATTAAATTTCTATTTAAACTTAAAGCCTCATTAGCATTTATATTAAGGACTGTATTATCAACTATAATATCAGTAGTTGCTTTTAACGCGCTAAATGCCTCTAAATCAAGAGTAACATTATTTAAAAAGATATGATTAGCAATAATTGCTGATGATGTGTCATTAATTATTTTTAAAGAACCATCTCCACTTATTTCAAGATTTTTAGAAACTATAATTGAGTCTTTAGCTATGGTTTCTGTAATTATTTTATTTTCTCCTTCTAAAATAAGTTTTAAATTTTCATCTGTTTTAATAGATTTTAAAGTAGCATTTTTTAAAATTAAAGTATCAGTTGTTGAATCATAAGTAAAATTATCTTCGTTTAAGATATCATTAACATCATATAGAAAATCATCTATTTCTATTTTTTTAGCTAAACAAACATTTGGAATTAAAAATAAAGTTCCAATCAAAATTAAAGTTATTTTTAAATTCATAATTGTTCCTTTCTATTAACCGGCTAACACTACCATCATAGTACTGCCTCCACCATTTGTCAAATTTTGTAAATTGACATTTTGTTGGCATTTTAATAACAATTTTTCGTTTTAGAATTATTTTTTCTTTAATTTTCGAAATTGCAACTTTTATATTATTTAAATCCTTAATTTTAAACTTTTATTGCATAAAAAAAGAGAAAAAAATTTTTTTTAAAATTAATTTCTCTAATTATCTTTAATTACACTAATTCCAGTTAAACTTGAACTATCAAGGCAATCAGTTGTTGATACCGGATTGCAAGTATTAGCATTGCTAATTCGTCTTTTAGACCCCATAACACATATACAATATTTATAAGCTTTATTTACAGTATCATAACTTACGCGAACATAAGTACTAGTATTATAACTACCGCCATCTGGGTCATTAGCAAATTCTTCTTTTTCATTTAAATCGGAAAGCATATATACTTTAGGAATTCCACTTTTTACCTTATCTCTTTCTACTCTATCAGCTGATATTAAATAATTAGCTTTTGAAACCATCCGTTTAGCATCAGCTAAAAAAGTATTTCTTTTATTATTATTAATTGTTGAAATAACATTAGGAACTGCAATTGACATTAAAATGGCAAGAAGAGCAATAACTCCTAATAATTCAACTAATGTAAACCCTTTTTTATTTCTCATTTTTATTTTTTGCTAATTTAGTAAGAGCAATTCTCGCGGCTTCTTGAGCAGCTTCTTTTTTACTACTAGCAATCCCCTTTCCATAAATAACATTATCAATTTTTACAACAACTGTAAATTTCTTATCATGAGGCGGACCTGATTCATTAACTGTTTCATAATAAAATGATTTTTTATCTGTTTGCAAGGCCTCTTGTAAAGTTGATTTATAATCACTGAAAAATACAACATTAGGATTTTTTATATAAGGAACCACAATATCAAGAATAACTTCTTTAACTTTTAAAAAGCCTTCTTCTATATAAATGGCTGCCATAATCGCCTCAAAGATATCAGCAATTATAGCTTTTTTGACTCCACCTTCATTTAATTCACCTTGTCCTACTTTAATACATTTTATTAAATCTAAATCTTTCATATATTGATATAAAGCATTTTCACAAACATAACAAGACCTAAGTTTAGTCATTTCTCCTTCACTTTCAGAGAAATTCCTATATAAATAATCACTAACAACCAATTCTAAAACGGCATCTCCTAAAAATTCTAATCGTTCATAATCAGCTTTTAAATGATGTTCATTAACAAATGAAGAATGCGTAAGTGCAGTTTCATATAACTTCTTATTTCGAATAGTAATTCCATATTGCTTTAAAAATTCATTCATATATATCCCCTCTAATTTTTAATAGTCCCATTAAGAATTATAACATTTTTTTAAAAATTTGTATATTAAACTTGCTGTAATTTAAAATTAATAGTAAAATATTAATAGGTGTTGATATGAAAAAGATAATATTAGTATTCTTAACAATTTTTTTTATAACTGGATGTGATTTATTTAAAAGAGATAGTATGGAAAACATTACCATTATCACTACTAATTATGCTCTTGAATATGTAACAGATTATTTATATGGTGATAATTCGCTTGTAACTTCAATTTATCCAGATGGAGTTGATATTGCTAATTATACCTTTACTGAAAAGCAAATTAAAGATTATAGTAAAAAAGATATGTTTATTTACATGGGAAAAACTAATGATTCCAACCAAGCCGTAACATTTATAAATAATAACAATAAAATAAAAATCATTGATGCAACTTTTGGAATGGATTATAAAAATAAAGAAGATGAACTATGGCTTAATCCTTCTAATTTATTAATGATTTCTCAAAATGTTAAAAATGGCTTAAGTGAATATATAACCAGTACTTATCTTTTAAAAAACATTGATACTTTATATGAAAATTTAAAAGTTGATTTATCAAATCTTGATGCTGAATATAAGACTTCCATTGAAAATGCTGATTATAAAACAATTGTTGTAAACAGTGATAGTCTTCTTTACTTAGAAAAATATAATCTAGAAGTAATCTCACTTGATAAAAATAATCCTAATTATGAAAGAAATTTAGCTCTTTTTCAAAGTAATTTAAAAAATCAAACAATTAAATATTTTTATGTTTATGAAAATACAGAAATTACTGATGAAGCTGATAAAATAATTGGTGAAAATAATGTTGAAACTTTAAATATTAAAAACTTAAAAAATATTACTGATGAAGAAAGAGATTTAGATGAAAATTATTTAAGTATTATGTATAATAACTTAGAAGAACTAAAAAAAGAATTATATAAAAGTAATTAAAATGATATAGAAATGTTATCTATATCATTTTTAATATTTATTTTAATCTTCTTCACTTTCTAAACTTTCAATTTGAGATGATGATTTTTCAATATCATCTACCGCTTTATCTAATAGTTCTTTTCTTTTTAAATTTTTAAGATAAATTTTAATCATGTAAACAAGGAAACAGGAAGGTATTAAAGGTAAAATAACCAGTAAAACTACTAACAAAGGATAGGTTTTTAAATTTCCAAAAGTATACATAATTTGAATAGTTGCTATACTAAAGCCAAATAAAAGACAAAAAAGTAAGCCACAAAAAATAATTCCTAAAGTACTGTATACATAGTCAACAACATAATTATAATAATAAGTCCCTTTCTTCTTTTTATAAAAAATCGAAAATAAGAAATATATAAGCAGAATAACAACAATTGGAACTACTACATAATACCAAACTTCAGCTGGCATCCAAAAAAATCTTACCATAATTATCACCTATTATAATAGTAACACATTTTTTATTTTTTTACCACTAATTTTAATTATTAAATGTAAGTTTCATATTTTGAAGTTCAATTTTGGTTTTATCATTCGCCAAATTCTCATTAAATAAAAAATCATATCTAAATAACGCAAATCCTTCATATTTTTTTTGCTTTTGAAGCGTTAAAATTTGTCTATTTATAATATTATCATTTTCAAGCCATTCATTTTTACCACTTCCCGCTTGGTTATCAACTGTTCCAACTTTATAAAAAGCCAAAACGGGAATTATTTTTACATCATTTTTAATTAAACTTACCCATTCATCTAAAGCTTTATTAAAAGGTCGATATTGATTTTCAAATCCATAATAAATCTGAGGCATTATAATATCAACATAATCATTTTCTAAAAGCCAAGTTTTAACATCTGCAAAATGAATGTCATAATTATTATTAATATTTCCATCCGGAGCAATGCTAAAAATAATCTCCGAGTTATAATCTTTTATAGTTTTATAAACATTTTTTATCATCGTATTTACCATATTTAATCTATAATCAGTTAAAGTAATATTTGGATTTTTTTCAATATATTTCAAATAATTAACTTGGTCAATTTCTTGGTCAACATAAAAATAATCATCCAGATGAATACCATCTACATTATAATTAGAAATTATTTCATAAACTTGTTTTACAATTAAATCTATTGCTTTAGAACTAGCTGGATTATAATAAATTCCTTTATTACTTACTTTAACATCGTTGGTATTTAAAAGTGAATAAGCCGGATTTACTTTGGATAGTTTTTCTATATCATTACTAGAACTTATTCGATATGGATTAATCCAAGCATGTAATTTTAATCCTCGTTTATGAGCTTCGGTTAAAAAATAATCTAAATAATCCATTCCCGGATTTTTACCTTCTACTCCACTTAAAGTATAAGAATAAGGAAATATTTTTGAATTATAAATACTATCCGAAAAAGGCGAAACTTGCAAAAAAATAGTATTTAAACCTAATGTTTTTATATTATCTAACATTTTATTAATATAAGCTCGATTAATTGTTAAAGAATTACCTTGAAAATAAGTTAAATATTCTAAATAACTAATATATATTCCTTTCATTTCTTGTTTTTCATTAAAAGTTTCATTTACTTCTTGATATTTATCTTGAACAACAATTGCATTACAAACTAAAAAGGATATAAATATTAATAAAAAGACAAATATTTTTTTCATATAATCACAAATTAATTGTATGAAATATATTTGTCATATTTTGTCAAAAATACTACATTTTTTCAACTTCTTCAATTGCTAAGACATTTAACAATTCATGAATAACATTGTAAACTAATTTAACTATTGCAAGATTAGAATTTCGTAATGTTTCATCTTTTTCACTTAAAATATGATAGTTATTATAAAACTTGTTAAATAAACTTGCTAAATCAAATAGAAAATCGGTTAAATAATTTAAACTTTTTTCATTAAAAGCTCGCTCTAAAATATTGGAAAGTTCTAGAATTTTCAAAGAAATATTTAAAACATCTTCATTATCAAGATTGGAAATTTTTGAATGAGAATTTAGATTTCCTTTATTAAGTAATGATTTTAGTCGAACTGCTGTATATAAAATATAAGGTCCGGTTTTCCCTTCAAAGGATGAAAATTTAACTGGGTCAAAAATATAATCGGTATTTCTAAAGGACATTAAATCAGCAAATTTTAAAGTAGCAATGGTTAATTTAGAAGCAACTTCTTCTTTATTTTCAATATTTTCTTTTAATTTAGGAGTAATTTCTTCTTTTATTAAATCAATTAAACTAGCAAGTTCCATTACTCCTCCATCTCTTGTTTTATATGGTTTTCCATCAGTTCCGTTAATGGTTCCAAAACCGAAATGTTGAAGTTTACAAGTTTTTGGTACTAAACCAGATTTATATGCTGCTCGAAAAACTTGTTCAAAATATAAAGATTGACGATTATCGGTAAAATACCAAATTTCATCTGGATTAAAACGATTAATTCGAGAATAAATTGTTGCTAAATCCCGAGTTGCATATATTGTTGCTCCATCTTTTTTTATTACAATTAAAGGTGGCATTTCTTTAGTATCAGTATCATTTTTTATATCCATAACTAAAGCACCCTCAGATTCATATAAAAATGGTTTTAAAACTTCTAACATTTTTGGAATATCTTTAAATGAATCAAGTTCGCCTTCCCATAAGTCAAAATGACAATTTAATTTTTGATAGGTTTCTTTAATTGAAATACTAGAAATTTCTACTAATTGAGACCATAAAGCTATATAACGTTTATTTCCTTTATCAATTTCAGCAGTTATTTCTCTAACTTCATTCATTCTTGAAGAATCTTCGTTTGCTTTGATATTAGCAGCTACATACATTTCGCCTAAATCTTTAGGAGTGTATTTAACTTTAGGATAACTTCCTTCATAAGCATCATCAAAAAAAACTAAATTGGGTTCTCTTACTTTAATTTCAGAAATCAACATCCCAGCTTGTCTTCCAAGGTCTCCTAAATGAACATCGGAAATGGTTTTGTAACCAAGTAAATTTGCAAGTCGTCGCATAGCTTCTCCAATATTAGGTGAACGCATATGTCCAACATGTAAGGCTTTAGCAGCATTGGCTCCACCATAATCTAAAAAAATCGTTTTTTCTTCATGTTTATCCACTAAATTGTGAAAATTTTCTAAAGATTTATTTAAATATTCTATTAGTATTTCTTTATTGAAAGAAAAATTAATAAAACCAGGATTTGCTATATTAACATTTATGAAATGATTATTTAAATTAGCAACTATTAATTTAGCAATTTCCATAGGATTTTGATGATATTTTTTGGCTATATTCATGCAAATATTTAACTGAAAATCTCCAAGTTCTTTTTTACTACATGGAAAAATTGAAACATTTGATTCTTCGTAACCTAATTTATCTAAAAGATTTTTTAAATAAAGTTCATGTTCTTTGATAAAACTCATATTTCCTCCTATAAATAAAAATTCTATAAAAACAAGGATAAGGACCCGAATTAATCGGGCGGTGCCACCTTATTTCATAGAATTTCTATGCTCTTTTTATTTAAATTATTGATTTGTAAAGACGCGTTCACAAAGATTATATAAAGATTTGCACCAACCATCTTCTCACTTAAATATAATTACTTGTTACTACTTCTTTTAATAATTCTTGCTAAAAATATACCTCAAAATCAAAATAAAGTCAATTAAAATTTTTAATTTTTTTTGGTAGTCAAGATAATTTTTTTTAACAAAAAATACTTTCAATCAAACGATATGAAAGTATTTTATTTTAATTTTTAGTTTTCTCTATTTTTTTTGATTAAAAT
>CANQMV010000010.1 GCA_947625085.1 uncultured Bacilli bacterium | reverse complement strand
ATACTTTAGTAAATAGTAAAGAAATAAATAGTAAGATAGATGATAGTATAACAGGAGAAGTTCTAAATTATGAAGGATATAATAGTCCAAAAGAAATAACAATTAAAGTAGTAGAAGGAATAAATACTATAAATTATTATTATGAAAGAGTCTAATGACTCTTTTAAAAAATACTAGATTTATTAAACATAATTTGATAAAATAATAATGAGGTGCGGAATTGAATAAGTTAAAAGATAAAAGGGTTTTAGTTGTAATTGGAATTGTTATAGTTATTATTATTGCTTTAATTATTTTCTTTAGTTTAAAAAAAGATAAAGAAAAGAAAATTGATACTAGTAAATTAGATAGTTCAGAAATTGTTGAAGGCCAAGAAGAAGTTACTAATTTAGTTCGAAGTTATGTAGAAAGTATCGATAATATAAAAGAATATGCTAAAGATAATTCAAAAATAGAATTTAGTGTTAAAGAATTAAAAGGAATATTTAAGATAGATACATCAGAATTTAATAACCTTAAATATGGATGTAGCGATACTAAAACCTTTATTAAATATGATAATGATTATAATAATTATATAGTTGTAATTGATTGCAAAGATTTCTATTTAAATTAAAAAAGCGCGTCAAAATTGATGTGCTTTTTTTAATCTTATTTTCTTGGTATTTCAAACCAAAAAGTAGAACCTTTATTAACTTTAGATATAATTCCATATTTAAAATTATGAAGAATAAAAATATTTTTTACAATTGAAAGACCAATACCTGTTCCAATTGTATTTCTTTTATGTTTCTTTTCACTTTTATAATATTTATCCCAAACTTTATCAAGTTCATCTTCTTTAATACCTTTTCCGGTATCTTTAATTTCAACTCTAATATTTTTCTTATCTAAAACCAAATTAATATAAACTTTATTATCACTTCCTGTATAATTAATGGCATTACCAATTAAATTATAAATTACTTGTTCTAACTTTTGTTTATCAGCTTTTATAATAAGTTCTTCTTTAAAATCAAAAATAAATTCATAGTTTTTCGTATAAGAAAATATTTTAAAATGATTTACAATATTATTAATTAATTTAGTTAAATCAAATTCTTCTAAATTAAGTTTTTGAATATTACTTTCTAGTTTAGATAACTCTAAAATATCATTAACTAGTAAATTTAATCTATCAACTTCTTCAATTACAATACTCATATTATTTTCCCGTTTTTCTTTAGTACTTGGAAAATCTCTTTCCATTTCAGCATAAGCCTTAATCATTGTAAGAGGAGTTTTTAAATCATGAGAGACATTACTAAGCAAATCTCTTCTTAATTCATCCGTTTTTTTAAGAACATCTTTAGCATATTCCAAACTAGTACCTAATTCTTTAATTTCATCAATATCACTTTCAACATTAAAATCAACATCATAATTACCATTTGATAAAGCTTTAGCTGATTTTTTAAGCTTTAAAATTGGTTTTGATAAAGATTTCGATAAAAAATAAGCAATAATAATGGTTAAAATTAAAATAATTATAGTAACACTTATTAATTGATTTTTAAGTATATTAACAGTACCATCAAGTGGTTCAATCGAAGTATTTACAAATATATAATCTGTATTATTTAATTTAATTCCATAAAGCAAAGTCATATTATTAAAAGTAGGGTTGATGATTCGTAGTTTAAAATAATCTTTTTGACTATTAATAAAGTCAACTTTTCGTTTTAAAACTTTACTATTTTGATTAAAATTGATACATCCTTTATTATTTTGAATATCTGAATAAATTGTTTCATTACCACTGGTAATTTCAATACATAAATCAGTTCGATAAGCAACTTTTTCAAGAGTATTAAAAAATTCATCCGTATTATAATTATTTTTAATTAAATTAATGGTATTAGTTAATTCTCTTGTCTTATAATATTCATAAAATTTGTTTAAAAGAAAAATTTGAAAAATCCAAATTAAAATTAAGATAATAAGAGCAAAGATACTAAGGTATAAAAATATTTTTAAAATTAAACTTTTATTTTTCTTCATATATAAATTTATATCCAATACTTCTAACAGTAACAATTAAATCTCGATATTTACCCATATTATTCCTTAATATTTTAATATGAGTATCAACTGTTCGTTCATCACCATAATAATCATATCCCCAAACTTTATTTAATAATTGTTCTCTTGAGATTGCAGTATTGGGATTTTTTATAAAGTAGGCTAAAATATCAAATTCTTTAGGAGAAATTTCAATATTTTTTTCATCGACTGTTAAAACTCGACCTTTAAAATCAACTTTTATACCTTGATATATAAAAATATCATCTACCATTTTATTAGTTCTTTTTAAAATCGCTTTAATTCTAGCAATTAATTCTTTTGGAGAAAATGGTTTAGTAAGATAATCATCAATTCCCATTGAAAAACCAAATAACTTATCATATTCTTCATTTCTAGCTGATAAAACAATTGTTGGAATATTATATTTTTCTTTCATTTTTTCAAAAAACGTATAGCCATCCATTTTAGGCATCATAATATCAAGAACAATTATATCAATATTTTCTTTATCTAAAACTTCAATTCCTTCAATTCCATCACTTGCTTCAAAAACATTATAATTTTCATTTAAACAATATTCTTTAACAACATTTCGAATTAAATCTTCATCATCAATTATTAAGACATTCATAACCATCACCATAAAATATTATAACGCCCTTTTATGAATTTTGTGTGAAAATTTAATGTTTTATTCTTTTTTATTAATTCCAAGCATTGAACCAAGAGATGTGATTAAAATAATAATCAAATAATAAACTAAATGATACCATTTAAATCCTCCAACAATTAAATTAATTATTAAAAAGATAAAAACAATTATTGCACTTAGTTTAATACCACTTAAATAACCTTTACTAAGACTTTTTTTACCAACATAAAAACCACTTATTAAAGAAGATAAAATTATAATAATAAATTTAAAATATTTAATTACTTGATTACTTAAAATATCAAAATAATAGAAAATTGTAATTATTAATAATAAGGATATAAATGGTATAAAAAAATATAATAATCCTTTTAAATATTTTATAATTTTTGTCAATTCAAACACCTCATTTATTAAATATTATTATAAAAAACTAAAAAAATTCGTATAATAAGAAAAAAACTAGACTGGATTAGTACTAGCTTCTTCAGAATTTAAATTATCATTTTTAGCATGTCTAGCTTTTTTTATTGCTTCTTCAATAAAGATATTAATTGAATTATGATTATTTTCTTTTTGATTTTCTTCTGTATAATTTAGTAATTTATCAAGAGATTCTAAACTTAATTTAGATATACAATGATAAATATAACGAATGTCATTTAGAACTAATAAATCATTATATATTCCTTCAGCATCTTTAGCTTCTAATTCTTTTATAAATTCATTAGCATTTTCTAAATAATTAAGTTGAGATTCTAAAATACTTTTTCTTAGTTTTTCAATATAAGGATTGTCAAGAGATAAAAATTCATCTTCAGAATTAATATCGGTATTTTCTTCTTTTTCTTCATTTTCTTTATTTGAAACTTCCGGTTCTATTTCAACTATTGGTTGCTTTTTAATTTCTTCGTTTTCTAGAGTAGGGCTTTCTTCTTTTTCAAAAGGAATATCTATCTTAGTTTCAAAATTATCTGTAATTGGAATATTTTCAACAATGTTAGTATCTATACTTGGTTTTATTTCATCTGGAATTTTATAAAGTTCATTATCAAGGTTTGCATTAAAGGTTGGTTTTTCATCTATAGTTAAAGTAGGGAAATCTAAACTAGGCGAAGTTAAATTATTAGTATCTAAATTAATTGGTTTTAGCTCTTCATTTTCATTATTATCTAAATTAATTGGTCTTATCTCTTCATATTCATTATTATCTTCATTTACTATATTTTCTTCTTCATTATTATTTTCATTTTGATTAAAATCAATAACATCAAATGAAAAAGCTGGTTTAACTTCTTTAACATTATTATCATTATCATTTTCTATAACTTTATCATCATTAATTTCTTTATCTTCAACTATATTAGTAATTTTACTTAATTTGGTTTTAATTTTTGCTAAAGTAGTTAATCTGACATTAATAGGTTTTGCAAAAGCCATAAACGGAATTTTGGAATTAATAACTTCACTTATTGGATTTGCTTTTATAATTAAATTAGCAAAATGATTATCATCAAAAATAAAATAACTAGTATTATCTTCTAAAAGTTTTAAATAACTATCAGGTAAAGTATGGTTATTTACTAAATTCTTAGTTAAATCGATAATAGCATTATTATAAGAAGTATTTTGATAATGTTTTTTTACAAAAGAATCTAAACTTTCAAAATTATTCATAATTAAATCATTAGTAATGTTATCAATTTCTTCTTTATAAGCATTTCTAAGAGGTAGTAAAAGTTTAAAAAGTTGATTGATAATATCTTCTTTAAAATTATTCATTATATCACCTCAACTTCATCACTAGCTTTTGGAGTTATTTCTTCAACTATTTTTAAGAGTAAAGCTAAATCTTTAATATTTAATTTTTCTAAATCAATATTTGTAACACTATTATCTATCATGCAAACCACCTCTATTCTAAATAAGTATAGCAAAAAAAACATAATTTGTAAATTAGTTTTATATAATTTTATTGAGATGAAAAAGAATTTTTTAAAGTTACTTATAATAATTGCTTTAGTATTAATATTTGCCATTATTATATTAAAACTTTTAAATAATAAAGTTATGCCTATTTATATGAATTATGCAACTTCAGAGATGAAAAGTTTAGTTACAACAGTTATTAATAAGTCTTTAAATGAGGATTTAATAGCAAATTTTGATACTAATTCCTTCTTTATAATTGAAAGTGATAATAATACTAATACAACGATGGTTGATTTTGACCCTCTTGTTTTAAATCGGTTTATTTCAGATATTTCTGATATTATTTATAATAATTTAAAATTAATTAGTGAAGGGGATACAGCTACTTTAAAAAAATATAATGTTTCGGAAAGTATTTTTTATATTCCAAGTGGACTGGCTTTTAATTCGGTTGGTTTAAATAATTTAGGACCTAAAATTCCAATTAAAATGGAACTTATTAGTTCAGTGAATCCCAAAGTAGAAACTAAAGTTACCGAGTATGGAATTAATAATTCTTTAATTGAAGTTTTTGTATCAGTAGTTGTTGATATTAAAATGGTTTTACCAATGTCATCTAATAATATGCAAGTTTCAGTTTTAGTTCCAGTTTCAGTTAAATTAATTCAGGGAATGGTACCGGATTATTATTTAGGGAATTTATTAGAAAATAAAAACACTTCAAATTGAAGTGTAATTAAATTAAGTCAGGGTCATCATCAGTTACAGTAGGTGTAGGGGGAGTAGAAGTTGTAGGTTCTGGTTTAATTATATCAATATCACTGGTAAGAGCTACATCTTCTTCATTTTCCAAATTGTTAAGTTCAGTTGTATAATCATAATCAGCATATTTTTCATCAAGTTCATTATCAATAGCTACATTTTTATAAATTTCTTCAAAAGTAGTAATTCCTTCTAAAACTTTTTCAAGCCCATCTTGAAGTAGAGTAGTTACTTCACTTGTATAAACTAGTTCTCGTAATTTTTCTCTTGGAAGATTAGGGTCATTAATTGCATTTCTAATTTCATCACTAATTAGAAGAACTTCTTGAATAGCAATTCGACCATAGTAACCATTTCGACAATTATCACAATGACCATTAACATCTTCAATTTCATTAACGTCTTTTCCAAGAATTTCTTTAAAAACAGCTTTTTCATAATTAGTTGTTGGCCGTTTTTTTCTACAATGGGGACAAAGACGTCTAGCTAATTTTTGAGATACAATTCCTGTTAAAGCACTTGATAATAAATAACGTTCAACATTCATATCTAATAAACGTTCAATAGTAGATAAGGAATTATTTGTATGAACAGTTGAAAAAACTAAGTGACCAGTAATTGAAGCTCTAACTGCAATTTGAGCAGTCTCGGAGTCACGAATTTCTCCAATTAATATAATGTTAGGGTCTTGTCTTAAAATACTTCTTAAAACTCTTCCGAAGGTAAGGCCAATTTCACTATTAACTTGAACTTGATTGATACCTTCAATGTTCATTTCAATTGGGTCCTCAACAGTTATAATATTAGTTTCTTCTTTATTTAAATATTGAAGCATGGTATAAACAGTCGTACTTTTACCAGTACCAGTTGCTCCAGTTATTAAAATAATTCCATTAGGTACTTCAATCATTTTTCTAATTTTAACTAAATTTTTCGGAGTAAAACCAAGTGACTCTAAACCCTCAGTACTTTTACTATAATCAAGAATACGAATAACAATTTTTTCTCCTAAATTAGTATTTAAAGCTGAAACACGCATATCAAGGTCAATTCCATTAATAGTATCTTTGATAGCACCATCTTGAGGAAGCCGAGATTCCGTAATATTCATATTCGAAATTAATTTAAGACGAGTAGTTAAGTTTTTTTGATAAGCAATAGGAACAACAGTATGGTCTTGAAGTACTCCATCAATTCTAAGTCTAACTTTTAACCCCGCTTCACAAGGGTCAAAATGAATATCACTAGCTCTTTTACTGACAGCATAAATAATCATATTATTAGCAATATTTGCTATTTCATCATTTTTAAAATCATACTCTACCATCTTGTCACCTCTTTATTCTAAAAGTATTATACTATACTTTATTAATTTTGAAAAGTAATATTTTATAAATTGAATAATTTGACAAAACAGTAAAAAAATGTTAAAATATAGCCCAAATTAAAGGGGGAAGATAGTATCGCTTTTGAAAAAGTATTTTATGGAGAAATTAAGAAATATTTAAGTGAAGAAGAGTTAAGAGTACTTTTTAACAAGATGAAAACTGGTGATGTTGAAGCAAGAAAAAATATTATTGAAAAAAATATTGCAATAGTTATGAGTGTTGTATTTAAGAATTTTAGTAATACAAATTATGAAAAGAAAGAATTGGTTTCAATAGGATTAGTTGGATTATTAAAAGCAGTTGATAATTATGATGTTACGAAACCAAATACTAATTTTTATTCCTATGCAACTATTTGTATAAAAAATGAAATTTTAATGTTTATTAGAAGAGAAAAGAAAAGAAATAATGATATTAGTATAGAAAATGTCATGTATACTAATGATGAAGGTGATGAAATAAAAATAGCTGATACTTTAAAAGATGATGATGGTAATCTTTTAGATAGTTATATAAATTTAGAAACTAATAATTTAATTAGAGAAATAGTTTCGAAATTAAATGAAAGAGAAAGAGAAATTATAACTTTCTATTTTGGGTTTGACAATAAACCAAGATTAAATCAACAAGAAATCGCTTCAAGATTAGGAGTTACTCAATCACATATTTCAAGATTAATTTCTAAAACATTGCAAAAGATTAAAACAGAATTAATTAACCAATCAGTAGTAGATGATATTAACTTAAAAAAATAAATAAAAACTTAAGAATAAATAAATTATTCCTAAGTTTTTTAATTTGCACTGTTAATAATAACAGTATAAGTTTTTCCTTGAACAAAAGTATTTTGACCAACTTTAACATCACTATTACTATTTAAATAGCCAATTCCATTTAAAACTTTTTGGAAAGTGTAGGTGAAATTAACTCCTGGACAAGAACTACTTAATAGATTTTCTAAAGTTTTTTTAGTTGCTTCGGGATTTCCTTGAGTAAGTAATCCTCCATAAATTACAATAGTATAACTTTTAGCAGGTCCAAGACTTAGCGTAACATTAATAGTTGAACCTTTATTAACATTACCAGTTTTATCTTGACTAATTGCAGTATCTTTCGCTTCATTTGAATAATTCTTAGCATAAGTAAATTTACAAGTAACTCCTAAAGAATTACAACTTGCAGTAATTTGAGATTTACTTTTACCAACGAACGATGGAACATTTACTTTTTCAATAATACCACTTGATAAGGTTATTGCAACATTACTACCTTCAGAAACAACAGTTCCTTTAGCTTTAGATTGTTTAGTTGCAATATCTTTTTTTACAGTTTCTGAATAACCACCATAACTAAAAGTACAACTTAATTTCAAAGATTTACATTTTTCATTAATAGCTGATTTACTTAATCCAATAAAACTTGGAATAGTAACTTTTCCACCTTTAGAAATAGTAATAATAACTGTATCACTTTCATCTAATTTTTCATTAGCATTTGGTGAAGTTTTAATAATTTCACCATTTTTATATTCAGTTGAAAATTCATATACTTCTTCAAAATTTATATTGTTTTCACTTGCCCATAATTTAAATTCAGCTAGATTTTCAACTTTTGGCATTTTCATACTTCCTTTAGAAATAGTAATTGTAATTGTATCTTCACTAGCAACTTTATCTCCTTCTTTTAAAGAAGAATCGATAATTACTCCCGCTTCATATTCTTTACTATATTTTTCTTCATAAGTAATATTAATATTATTTTCACTTGCCCATTTACTAATCTCTTTCGTTGTCATTTTTATTAAATTAGGAACTATAATTTGTTTACCTTTAGAGATTGTTAAAGTTAATTTATCTTGAACTATTTCATTTACAACACTTTGTTTTATAACATAACCTTTTAAAATTTTATCATCAAATTCATAAATTATTTCATAAGGAATTTTATATCTTTTTAAATAAGAAGTAGCTGCAAATTCACTTAAATTAGTTAAATCTTTAACTGCAATACTTTCAAATTCTTCATTTCCATAAGAAAATTTAAAAATTATTTTATCATTTCGTCTTAAAGCTCCACTTCCAACTTGTTCAACAACCGTATCTCGTTTAGCCTCACTTTCAATAAATTCAATTTCCACATTAACTAAATGATTTTTTTCAATATAATCCATTACTTCATCATAAGTAAAACCTGTTAAATTAGGAATCGTAATAGTTTTATCATAATTTGGACCATCCGAAATAGTAATTTCTAAACTTTTAATATCTTTAACTAAAGTTTTAGTATCATATTCTTGTAAAATAACATGATTTTTTAAAACAGTATCACTAAAATCATGTAAAATGTTAAGTTCAATTCCAAATTCATCAGCCCACTCAATTACTTCACTTACATCTTTATTAACAAAATTTAAAACATAAACATCTTCTTTAGCAGAGTAGGAAGTTGAAAATAACGAATAACTTATTAAAACTAAAGTCAAAATAATAACATAAGGAGTAGTTTTTTTATTACTAACCTTTAATAAGATTAAAACAATTAGAAAACTTATTAACAAAAAACTTCCGGATTTTATTAATTCTAGTCTATCAAGATTAGTAAAATTTAAACCAAGACATATTCCTTGATAAATTAAAACTAATAAAGTTACTATTAATAAGAAAATAGAAAATTTACTTTTACTTGCTTTTTTTTCATTAGTAAATTCTTCATTAAATTGTAAATTTTGTTCTCTTTTTGAAAACTCTTTTAAATTAAAATCTGAAAGATTGTCTTTTTCAAAAAGGTTGTTTTTTTCACTTTCTTTTTCGTTTTTATAATCTATTTCTATCTTTTTATTAGTTTCTTCTTTTTCGTCTTTTTCTACTTGTTTTTGGTTAGCTTGCCGTTTTTTAATTTTTTCTCTTGCTTCAATTATTTCTTTATCAAGATTATTATTAGTTAATTTAGTTTCTTCTTTAGTATTTTGAACTTTTTTTTCAAAGTTATCATCTATTCTAATAATATCTTTATCATTTGTTTTTTGCTTTTTCAAATTATCACCTACTATTCTATCTATAATTATATAAGAAAACTTTTTTTAATAAAAGTCTTTTTAATAAAACTTCTTAGATTTTACATTTATTTTGTTAAGTTTTTTAGTTTAAATTTTTAAATTGAATTTAAATTTGTTAAAATAGGGATTAAAAAAATAAAATAGTGTTTTTTTAAGAAGATTTGGTTTATAATTAGATTAGAGGAGTTATACTATGAAAAAGGTTTTAGATGAGAAATGTTTAAATTGCGGTGCTAGTTTAAAATATGACCCTAAAAAGGAAAAGTTTTACTGTGAATATTGTCATGGGGAATTTACTTTAAATGATTTAAAGAAGAAAAAAGTTAAAAAGAAAGCTGATAATTTAAAAGAAGCGGAATTCGATTTAATGGAAGATATGAATGGTTATCACTGTGAAAACTGTGGGGCTTCTATTATTAGTTTAGATAATATAAGTAGTACAACTTGTGTTTATTGTAAAAGTAATGCTATTATAAAAAATCGGTTAACAGGAATTTATAAACCTGATAGTATAATAACTTTTAAGTATACTAAAGAAGATGCCATTTTGGCTTTTAAAGAGATTTGTAAAGGTCGCTTATTAATGCCTAAGAATTTTAATGATATAAAAAATATAAGTGAGATGGAAGGATTGTATGTTCCTTTTTGGTTATATAATTTAGAAAATGATTGTTATATAAAAGCTGATTGTACTAGAGTTTCAACTTGGGTTGATTCAAGAAATATTTATACTAAAACTAGTTATTATAAGGTGGAACGTGGAGGGATTTTAGCCTTTTCTAGTGTTCCAAATGATGCTTCAAAAAGATTTGATGATACGATTATGAATGCCATCGAGCCTTTTGATTATAAAGAGTTAAAAGATTTTGAACTTTCCTATTTAGCTTCTTATATATCAGAAAAATATGATGTTAATAAGGAGGATGCTTATCTTAATATTAAAGAAAGAATTGAAGAAGATAGTAAAAATTATTTAAAAAACTTAAATAATACTTATCAAACAACTTTAGTAACAGATGCTACTAATGATATTAAAATAAAAGAAACAAAATATGTGTTATTACCAGTTTTTGTTTTAAATATAAAATTTCATGATAAAATTTATCATTTTGCAATGAATGGTCAAACAGGAAAATTAGTAGGGGAAATTCCTATTGATTCTAAAAAATTAATAGTTTTAATTGTTTTTAGTTTTTTAGTTTCGATGATTTTACTTTTAATCTTTTTTAAAGTTCAAGGATATAGGTGGTAGACTTTAAAATAATTGCTTTTTATAGTTATTTATATCTAATAGTTATTTATCTAATAGTTATTTACATTTTAAATATATAGTTGTTTATATTTTAATAGTTACTCATATTTTAAATATATAATTTTTGGCTTAATAGTTATTTATAATAAAAATATGGTCATTTAAATATGGTCATTTATATTTAAATATATAGTTATTTGTACTTAAAATAAAGGGAAAGGATGTTATGTTATGATTAAAAAATTAATTTATTATTTAGCCTTTTTACTGTTACTTTTAATAATTAAAAGTCTTCCTGTATCGGCTTTAGAAATTAATACTTGTACGAGAACGAATACCGATTTAAAAGTAAGGGATTCTTTTATAAAAGAAAATAATAGAAGTGCTATATTAAAAACTCCTTGTGTAGATGCTTCGTTAAAAATTTATGATTTTGCTGATTTGTTAACGGATAATGATGAAGAAAAATTACAAACTGAGGCGTTGGATTTTATTTCTAAAACTAATTATGATTTAGCAGTTGTTACGATTTTAGATAATGAAAATAAAACTACAATGGAATATGCTGATGATTTTTATGATTATAATGATTTTGGTTTTAATAAAACCCGAGATGGAGTTTTGATTTTACTTGATATGATGGAAAGAGAAGTTTATATTTCAACAACTGGGAATGCTATTTTACTTTATGATGATGAAAGAATTCAAGATATTATTGATTATGGTTTTTCTGAGTTAGAAATAGAAGATTATTATCAAGCTTTAACTAATATGGTTAATGGTTTAGTTGATTATTATGATTTAGGATATCCTGATAGTAATCAAAATTTATTAATAGATGAATTTGGTAATCCTTATTATGTTAGATATATTCCTTATTCCCTTGTTTTTATTCTCTCAAGTATATTTACTCTTATTATAAGTCTGGTTTTTTATTTTAAATCTCGTTTGAAAATCAAAAAAGGGGATGTAATAAGTTATTTAAAAAGTAAAGATATTACCTTACAAAATGATAAGTTAGTAAATACAATCATAACCCATTCTCCAAGAAATACTTCAAGTAATTCATCGTCATCATCTAGTAGTGGAGGGGGTTCTAGTTATCATTCATCTAGCAGTGGTTCATTTCATGGTGGAGGTGGCAGACATTTTTAAAATTAAGTTTAGAATGTAAAAAAATGGATAAAAGTATTATAAGAAAAAAAGTTTTAGAAAAACGTAAGTTAATTAAAAATAAACAAATTCTTGATGAAAAAATAAAAAATAATCTTTTAAGTGAAGAAATTATTAGGAAAAGGAAGAATATTTTAGTCTATGTTTCTTTAAAAGATGAAGTTGATACGATTTCCTTAATAAAAGAGTTATTTAAATTAGAAAAAAATGTTTATGTTCCAAAAGTTATAGGTTCTAAGATTGTTTTTTATAAAATTAATAGTTTAAATGAATTAAAGATTGGTAGTTTTAATATTTTAGAGCCAACTGGAAATCTTGCTTTTGATAATTCTTCTGATAGTTGTATAATTGTACCAGGACTTTTGTTTGATAATTTTAATAATCGATTAGGTTATGGGAAGGGTTATTATGACCGGTTTTTAAGTAATTTAGATATTTATAAAATTGGAATTTGTTATCAAGAATTTAAGGTAGCTAAACTTAAAACTTTAAAGCATGATGTAAAGATGGATAAAGTTATAACAGAGAGGTAAGTATGGAATTTAGTAGGTTTGAACTATTGGTCGGTTTAGAAATTAAAAAAATTAGAGATTTAAAAGTATTAGTTGTTGGAGTAGGCGGAGTTGGCGGTTATGCGGTTGAAGCTTTAGCTAGATCGGGCGTTAATAATATTTCTCTTGTTGATTATGATAAAGTTGATATTACTAATATTAATAGACAAATAATTGCTTTACATTCTACTTTAAATGAATTGAAAGTTGAAGTTTTAAAAAGAAGAATTCAAGATATTAATCCCGAATGTTTAGTTACTACTTATCCCATTTTTTATGGAAGTGAAACTAAAGAAGCAATTGATTTAAGTTGTTATGATTATATTTTAGATTGCTGTGATTCCATTAAGACAAAAGAATTTTTGATAAGAGAAGCTGTTTCTAAAAAGATAAAGATTATTTCTAGTATGGGAGCAGGATTTAAATTTGACCCTAGTAAAATAAAAATTACTAAATTAAAAAATACTAGTTATGATAAATTAGCCAAGAAGTTAAGATATCTTTTAAAAGATAATAAAAAATGCTTAGAGGTTCCGGTTGTTTTCTCTGAAGAAGTAGGTTTAAAAAAAGAAGGAAATTTAATTGGTTCTAATTCCTTTATTCCAAGTATTTTTGGACTTTATATGGCAAGTTTTGTAATAAATGATATAAGAAGGAGGAAATAATTAATATAGAGTTTTCTATAATATTATTAAATTATTATGAAAATAAAAGATAGTTTACCAACATTTTTAATAGTTTTATTACTTATTGGTTGTTTAGTTTATTATTATCTTTCGTAAATTAAATATTAAAATGAAAAATGGTATTAAATAAAGACTTATTTAAGGTAATATGAAAAGTAAGAGCATATTATTAACGATAAGTCTTTTTTACACCATTTAAATCAAATTTAGGAATAAATTTTTTACTGCTAGTATCGTCTAGTTGACAAAAAGCATTGGTAATTCCAAGGGATAAAGCATAGTCAATTATTTCTTCATAATCTCGTTTTTTAATTCCATGATTTAATTCTTCGTATTCAAATTTATCCATTACTGTATATTGATTCATGATACTAATATAAACGTTATCATGATAGGTATTATATAAATATTCAAGAATTTTTTTAGTATCATTTTTTAAGGTTGGTAACATTAAATGTCTAATAATTACACCTTTTTTTATATAGCCATTTTGGTCAAATTCTACTTTTGGAACTTGTTTATACATTTCCATAATAGCAGTTGTTGCAATTTGAAAATAGTTTTTGGCATTGGAATATTTAATTGCATAGGAATCATTAAAGTATTTTAGGTCAGGAAGATAGACGTCAATTAACGAAGCAAGGGATTGGATTGTTTCTTTGGTCTCATAACTTGAAGTATTATAAATAATTGGAATTTTAAGACCTTTTTGTTTAGCTAATTTAAGGGCTTTTTTAATTCCAACCACATGCATAGTTGGAGTTACTAAATTAATATTACTAGCGCCTTTGGCTTCTAGTTCTAACATAATTTCTGCAAGTCTTTTAATAGTAACATTTACACCAAAATTTTGGGTAGAAATTTCTCGATTTTGACAAAAAATGCAACCCATATTGCAGCCTGAGAAAAAGATGGTTCCACTTCCTCGTTTTCCAGAAATACAAGGCTCTTCAAAATAGGTAATCGCTGCTTTGGCAATTCTAATTTTATTAGTTTGTTTACAATAGCCAACTTCTTGATAACGATTAACTTGACAGTTTCTAGCACATAAATTACATTTTTTTAAAACATTTTTCATAAAAATCACATTACCTATTATAAACGTAATTAAGAAAAATTCAAAGATAAAAAAGATATAAAATAGATATTAGGTTTAGGATTTAGAACTTTAGTAACAAAGTTTTAATTAAGAAGTGTCAAGTTATTTATAATTTTTATAGTTTATGTTATGCTAAGATTAGTTTTTGGGGAGGCTAACATCATGAAAAAGATTAAATATATTTATAGATGAAACAGGTGAATTTGGATTTGGTAATGGTGCATCAAAGTTATATGGGGTTTCATTTACTTTTCATGACCAAGATGATGATATTATGCCTAAATTAAATAAACTGAATGATAAGTTAGGAAGCATTGGATATACTGATATGATTCATATGGTTGACTTAATCATGAAAAGAGGCGATTATTCTAGATTTCCTATAGAAAAAAGAAAAAGTATATTTAATGCAATATATCAATTTTCAAGAAGAATACCTGTAAAATATAAAACTATCATTATAGATAAAAGATATACTGATAATAGTAGAATATTAAGACAAAAGTTATCGATAGAAATTAATAATATGGTTAAAGAGCATGAAAAATATTTTAGTAAATTTGATAGTATAGTAATATATTATGATAATGGTCAAGAAGTATTAGGTACTATTTTAGATGCTATATTTTCAAGATATGAAGGTTTTGAACATAGAATTGAATTTGACCATAAAGAAAAAAGACTATTTCAAGTTTCCGATATGCTAACTTATATTGATAAATATGATTATAAATATAAAAATAAAATGTCTTTTACTAAAAGTGAAAAATATTTCTTTAGTTTAGATGAAATTAGAAAAATATTAAAAGAACTTAATAAAAAAAGGTTTTAACCATTAAAAAAGCAACCATAAAGGTTACTTTTTTAAGCGGCGCTTGGCGCCAACACGGGTTTGATCCGATGAATTAATTCAACAGACCAAGATATAGATATAATAATATCTACAATAGTATTATACCTATTCTACAAGTGAATTATACCAAATATATTTTTAAAAGTAAATATATCAGAAAAATTTCTTGTTTATGGTTAGTTATTATACACTTAATATAATTAAAATGTCAATTATATTTTTTCATGTTAAAAAGTGTCAAGTTATTTATAATTTTTATAGTTTATGTTATAGTAAGAATAGATTTTGGAGGTAAATATGAAAAGATGAAATCACATTAAAAAATACAAAACAGGAGATATTAGATGCATTAAATGAAGCTTTATTAAGAGAAAAAAATAATGCTAAAATAAAATCTAATCCTAGTCAAGAAGAAAAAGAGAAAAAGATAGACTCAGCTGTAAAGGAAACTAAAAAAATGTTGAGGATAATATTTTTCAATTGATTTAATTAATAAATTTAAAGATTTAGAACTTGCTATTACATCTGAAGAGGAAAAATTAAAAAATTTATATGGTGAGAGCAAGAACTTAGTAATTTAACTTTGGTTATGAATACTGGTAAAGATTTAATGGCAGAGCTTGAAACTAAAAAAAAGAAAGAAACTATTAAAGTAGAAGAAGAAATTAAGGAATTAGAAGAAGAGTATAAACAAAAAGCTAATGAACTTGCTCATGAATATGATTTAAAAAGTAAAAGTTTAAAAGTTGAAAGAGAACTTGAAGAATATGAGTATAAAACTAAAAGAGAAAGAGAACTTGATAAAAATAAATGGGAAGATGAAAAGAAAGTAAGAGAAGCAACTTTAAGCCAAATGGAGGCTGAAACTAAAAAATTATTGGATGATGCTAAAGAAAAAGAGAAATATATAAAAGAACTTGAAGTAAAAGTTGCAGAAATTCCTGATTTATTGACAAAAGAATATGAAAAAGGGAAAAAAGAAGTTTCGATAGAACTTGAAAAAGAACATAAATATCAGCTTGAATTATTAAAGAAAGATTATCAGAATACAATTGATAGACAAAATGATAAAATAGAAGCTTTAAAATTAGAGATAGAAAAAGCCTCTAGTTTAAATTTAACTTTACAAGAAAAAATGGATAAAGCTTATCAAGAATTAAAAGAATTAGCAACTAAGACAGTTGAAGCTAATGGAGGAGTTAAAATTTTAGCTAATAATCAAAGTGAAAATAAATAAAGGTTCTAAATAGATTTTTAATAAGTATCAGAATTAAGAAATAAAAGAAAATATTAGAAATAAGTAATTTATTTCTAGTATTTTTTAATTTTGACTAAATTATGGTGAAAAATTAATAATAATAGATATCGAATTGTTGTTGATACAGGACACTCAAGTATTTATTCTCTAATTTTAGAGATGTAATAAATTGAATCTATAACAGAAATCATTAAAACTATTAGTTTATTAAGATTTCTATGATATAATGATATAAATACTTACGAATGAGGTGATTTACATGAAATGCCTACTTATGAATAAAAAAGTAGAAGTTTTAATAGCTGAATACGATACGGCAACAAGTGTATTTACTAGAATATATGAAGTTAAGAATATTAATTATGCTCCATACATTTTAAAAAACTTTTATATAGAAAATAACATTAATGATACTCCTTTTCGAACTAATTTAAGTGAATGGTTTAAAGGAAGGGGAATTCCATCATGGCGTGATAAATTAGATTTATTATTACATAGATTAAATATAAGCGCACCTTGTGAATTATTAGATAAAGCATTTGGATTATCTTTATCAGACCAATATTGGCTAAAACCTTATGATAGTGACCTAAATTATGATGATATTAATTTTTTTGATAATGATTTTGATTATGCTGAGTTTATGAAAGCATCTTTTGAAACTAATAGTAAAACAATAACAAAGGAAACATCTTTAAAAACTCCTAATAATACAACAGATGGAATGCTAAAAAAAGCTTGGATTATTGAAAATGGAACAAGATATTTATTAAAAAGTGGATATAAAAATGAAATATTACAACCTTTTAATGAAGTATTAGCTAGTGAAATATGTAAGAAATTAGGATTTAATCATGTCGAGTATAAGATAGATAAATATAAAGATATAGTAGTATCAAAATGTCCTTGTTTTATTACTAAAGATACAGAATTTATTACTTGTTCTCAAATAAAAAATAATATGAAGAGGCACGATAATATAGAAGATTATGAAGAGTATATCAAAAAGTTAGAAAGTCATAATATAGAAAATGCTCGTGAGAAACTTGAAAATATGTTTATTTTGGATTTTCTAATTATGAATGAAGATAGACATTTAAATAACTTTGGAATAATAAGAAATGTTAATACTTTAGAATGGATTGATGTTGCTCCAATATTTGATAATGGTCAAAGTTTAAATATTGAATATTATGATGAAGAAGAATTACATATTTCAGGTAATGGAAGATTCTTTTATGAAGTAAAATCTTTTGACGAAATAATAAAGATTGTAAAAAATTTAAAAAGAATAGATATAAGTAAATTAGATGGTATAGTAGAATGGTTTGATAACTTACTACATCAATATCAATATTTAACTAAAATGAGTGATAGAAGAATAGAAATATTATGTATTTTATTAAATAGGCAAATTAATAAATTAAAAGATTTGATTTTAAATAGTTTTTAATTACAATATAAACGAAAATAAGTAGTTTTTAAAATAATTCTAACTGTTCAACTTTTTGTCCACAACTAATTAATATTAATTCTTTTATAGTTTCATATGACTTAGCAAATGAATTTGGTATTTCTAATAAGATAATACCTTTTTCTTTACATATTTGAGATTTTCTAGTATCACATTTTTCTCTATCTATATTTCCAAAATGTTCTCCACCTTGTAATTCAATAACTATTCGAGGAATTAAAGCAGTATCTTTTATTTCATAAAGAACAACATCAAATTCTAGTTTGGATTTTTCAAGAATTTTATCATTTGGAAAAAGAGTAGCCACTTTAACATTTCTTTTAGCTTCAAAAATAGTATTAATACTGCAAAAATGCGATATAGTATTAAAAAATATATCTTCATTATAACTACCATTAGATTTTCCAATTTGAATAGTATAAGATTCATTAGGTGGTACTTCTGTTTTACCATTAGAACTAACATATTTAACTAGATTATATAAATCATCTTTTTTGGTAGTTGACAAATTCTTTAATGCCTCAACATCTGATACAACAATTAAATTTTTTTTAGCCCTTGTACCAGCAACATTTGTTATTTCAGAATTATTTTTTATCCATTCAAAGGTCTTTTTACTAGTTTTTGGAGAAAGAGATGTTGATATTATTATGGTATTTTTTTCTCCTCCTTGAATTTGATGAATTGTACCACAGGATATATTTTCAATACCATTTTCTTTAAGCATTGAATTGATTAAATTTTGTTGATTTTTAAATGGCGTAATTATAGCAGCATCTTTTAGATTATTTCTTTTTATATAATTGATTATTTCTTTAGCCTCTTCATAATTTTCGTTTCTTAATTTAGAGTTAATATTTTTAACATCAATCAAAGATAAATTTCCTTCTTCTTTTAAATACTCTAAATTTAATTTTCCATTATAAAATCTTTTGTTTGAAAAATCTATTATCTTTCTTCCACATCTATAATGATAGGTAAGCATTATATCTTTTGAGATTGTATCATGCTTTCGCATTATATCTAAAATGGAATATTTAGTATAATCATAATCATCAGCTATTTTGTATTCTTTTTTTAAATAATCATTTATTAAATTTTCTAAGACGATTACAGGTTTTAATTGATTAGTATCTCCAACAAGTAATAATTGTTTGGCTCTAGCAATTGGTAGTAGAGCAGTTGCTGGATTACATTGACCTGCTTCGTCCATGATAACTAAGTCAAAAGTATGATTGGCAGTTCCTAATCTAGATGCTGAAATATTAGTTGTAATTATTACTTTAAAAACATCTTCTAATAATTTAATATTATCATCAATTAAACACCATTTGTTAAAGGATGTAATTCGATTGGTTTCATCTTTGATTTTACAAATATCGATTAGTGGTCTGTATTTAGGAGTTTTTAATTTTTTAATATATTTAACAGATTCAAAATACATATATTGTTTAAATTGTCTATCAAGAGAAGCAGCGGTAACTAGTTCTAATACATCTTGGTTGGAAATATTCTTGATATTTTTATATTCTTCAATTAAATTGTTTAATTCTCTTTCTACATTTTGATATAGGCGACTTTTGGTATTTTCTAATGTATCAATAAATTTTTTAGCACTTTCGATTCTAATTTTTAATTCTTTTTTTGTTTCATATGTTTCAAGACATTTTAATAAGTTTTTATTTCCTTCATTAGTTTTGTTTTTTATTTTATTTATTTTTTCTTCGTTAGGCTCTAGTTTTGATTCGAATTCATATAATTTTAGTATCCTTGTAGTTGATTTTAAAACTTCATTTTGATTTCCTAATCTAATATAGGGAAAAGGGATATCACCATCTTCTTTATAGGAAAATGATAGTTTCTCTAAAATGGCATTAATAGGTTTGTTATTAGAGGAACAAACTAGGGTGGTTCTAGAATTAAAAAAAGCACTTAAAATTACGTTTAGGATAGTTTGAGTTTTACCGGTTCCTGGAGGTCCTTCTACATAAGTTATAGGATATTTCATTGAATTATAAATAACTCGCATTTGGTCAATGTTAACTTTGTTATCATAAATTACAATATTTGGTTCTTTTCTTTTAGTTCCGAAACGATTTGAATTACCAAAAAAGGCTTTTAATGGAAAATCTAAAGTACCTTTTTCAATTTTTTCTTCAATAATGGTATAGGTTGGTGCTAGTTTAGCACTTATGGTTCTTTTTAAAATCATAAATTCTGGCATTTGATTGATAATTTCATTGTATCTTAAATTAGCTCTTATTAATTCAGTATATTCTTTTAAATAATTATTTAAATTTTTAGTAATGTTTTCAATAAATTCTTGAGGGTCAATATCAATATAGGATGTAAGAGAATGTTTTTTATTTTCGATTAGAAAGGTTTGGTTTATTCTAGGAATATCATTGATTATTAGTCTTTTATTAGACGGATTAAATCTAACTTCATAATATAAAATAACATATTTTTTATAGTCTTTATCGATTGATAAAAAAGACAGAATAAGATTATTTATCTCTCCTTCAACTTTTTTGACATCATAGGTTTTGATATAACTAATAACTTGTTTTTCTTGTTCATCATTTAAGATTATTTCTTTGCTTTTTAACAAAATGTCTTTATCAATTCCTTTTATAAGAAAAGTATCTTTTTGATAAGGGTCGTTATCTAATTCATTGCATTTTAAATAGTATCTTAAAATATTGTTATTGAATGTTTCATATTTTAGCCATTTGGCATCTTCTTTATTAGTTTCTATTTTTTTAATTAAGGCTATAGGGGTTTCAAAAGTTGTGAATTCTAATAATTTAGCTGATTGAATATTATCAAATTTTATTCTTGCTTTTAATGTTTTAAGGTTTTTTTGACTATTAAAAATATAAGTATATAGTAATTTATTTTTTAAATCTATATCTCTAATTGCAATCCAATAATAAGTTGTTTCACCATTTGTATTAATATACGAAATATCAAGCCACTTTCCTTTTTTTATACCCTCTGATATAACTAATTCAATACTTTTCATACCAATCCCTACAATCTTATTAATAGTATAACATATATTTATAATTAAAAATATAAATTACATAATATCTTTGATGATTTTTTAATAAATTTATTGAATAATTTATTAAAAGTTTTTTAGTAACTTAATTTAGGTAAATACATAGACTAAATTAGGGTGAATATGAATGAATAATAATGGATATCGAATAGTTGTTGATGCAGGACATGGAGGTATCGGTTAAATCCAAAAATAGAAGAAATGGCTATTTTGGTAAGTAAATACAAGAATTTAAGGTACTTTTATAGGAAAGTATCTTTTTTGATGGTATAATATTTAGGAAATATGGAGGTAAATATGTGTTATAAAGATTTAATTGATATATTATTGAATAGTATACAAATAATTGGTATTTTTGTTGCAATAATTGTAGGATTAGTTGTTTCAAAAATCTTATCATTAAAAACAGAACAAAATGATTTAAGGGTTAGAATTTCTGATATAGATAAAGAACTTTTAGTTATGGAGGAACAGCTGAAAAAGAAAAAAAAGGAAAATTATAAATATTATGAAGAAAACGCTGTTTATGACATAATTGATTCTATATTTGATGATGATGTTCAAAAATATGATTTTCTTTCTGACCATACTCCATTTGTAGAAAATGATTACAAAGAAAAATTTTATAATCATATTATGGATGTATTGAAAAAAGCATATGAATCTTTTAAAACAGATGATTTTGTTTTAGAAGAATATAAAAAAGAAAACAAAATAAAAAAAGACTCAATAGAAGAATTAGCTATTGATTTAATGATTGAGAGGTGTGAATAAGATGAGCTTTAACTTTCCAAAATTTGATATTCCAAATATAGAATTACCAAAATTTGAAAATTTATTACCAACTATACAAAATATACCAAATGTTACTGATTTAAAACTATCAAATATTGCAAGTGCTATAGAAACATTAGAACATTCAAATTTGATAAATGATATTGATAAGCTTAACTATAATATTCAACTTAAACAAACAGAAAAAGAAAATTATGAAAGAAGATTAAAAAGTATTACTTCAATAGATATAACTGCAGGAATATGGTGTTCTATAATTGTTTCAGTGTTAAGTATGATTATACCATTTTTAATTGTTTCTTTTAACAATTATTTAAGTGATTATAAAACTATTATATTTATTTATATGATTGTTTCATTTATTATTTCTATGATAATATTATTAGGTTATTTAATATATTCATATAAAAGTAGGTAATGAAGAAATTTAGATCAGAAAAACTGATCTTTTATTATGCAAAAATATAAGAAAGCGAGGAATGATATATGAATTATGGAATATTTAGAAGTCAGCCAATTATGACTATCAATGATTTAGCACAAATTGGATCACACAATAAAAGAGAAAAGAAAGCATATAAAAGCAATAAAGATATTAAGTTAGAATTAACAAAGAATAATAT
>CANQMV010000009.1 GCA_947625085.1 uncultured Bacilli bacterium | reverse complement strand
TTATAACTAATATTTTTCTTTGATTCTTAACAACTTTTTCATCACTATCTTTTTTTAATAATCTTGGTTCTTTCATATCTACTCCTATTATAAATAATAACACTTTTGCCCCTTGTTATCAATATTCAAATATTTAAAAACACATAAAACCTAGTCTCATTTTACTAGTTTTATGTGTCTTATTTTGTCTATTTTTAAAATATAGTTACCCTTTAAATTAAGTACTATGCCCCCCCCCCAAGTTGACATATTGTCAACTTCTTTTTGACTATAATTTTTATAACTATTTACCATATTATCAAGACTCCTATCTTGATATAATCATACCATACTTAAAAATAATATTCAATTATAACTTTTCAAAAATTATATTAGTTATATTCTTTTAGTTTTAACTTTTACTTTTTCTTGGCTAGAAGTTTCTAAATAATTATCAATTTTTAAAGTAGTAAAATTAGTTAAATTACTAAACATTTCTTCTTTTCGATTTTCAAGCATAAGTCTTTCTAATATAAGTTCAACTTCCTTTATTTTTCCACTAACTTCCTTTTTATATTCTAAATTTTGAATTTCGCTTTCAAAAGATAAATCTTCTAAATGTAACATCAAAACAATTTCTTTTAACTTAATAGCTAAATTTCTCTTATCTTCAACCTTTAAATTAGAATTATCAAGTTTCAATAATAACTCATTAACATCTTTTAAAATACACTTTTCAAAAACAGGCAAAATAATATCATCATTATTTTTCTTAATTACTTCTTCACTTAATATTTTACTATTCGGAAATAAATTAGATAAATATTTTAAAATTAAATTACCTTTACTTTTAATAATCATGTATCCCCATCTAATAAAAAATAAACTATATTTTAATAAAGAAAAAAGAAAATTCAAACTAATTAAAGATGGTAGTAATAGTAAAAATACTAAACTTATAAAAACAAAAATCATAATAACAATTAAAATTGTAAAAATTTTTCCCTGTTTTAATTCATTTTTAAGTTCAAACTTTATTAATAATTTTTCAGATATTTTAGAATATATCTGTTGAAGTTTATCTATTATACTATCAATTTTATCAGATTGAAAAATTTTATCAAATTTACTTTGTTTCTCATCTTTTTTAAAAAATTTCTTTAATTCACCTAATTCTTTTATCTCGGTTTTAGCTTTTTTATCCAAAATACCTCCCCCTTTTGTTGAAGCCTATTATACAAATAAATTATTAATTTGTAAAGACAAAGAAAAAGACAAAAGGATAACCTTCTATCTTAAACTTCACTCATATATTCAATTAATCTTAAGAAAATTTTAATACTTCTTTTATCAAGACCACGTTTTTTCAATTTTTTAATTGCAATTCGTTTTTTACTAGTTGAAGTTTCTTTATTATATAAAATTGAAGCAATTGTATCTTTTAAATTAGTTGGTACCTTTAAGTCTGATAAAATACTATCAATATCATTATCAATTAACATTAAAGCATCTATTTCAATATCGCTTCCTTGACAATTAACCATTAACTGAGTCGAAGTTGGAACCTCTTTAACTTCAACTATAAAATCAGCATCCATTAAATAAGAAGTAAAAGGAATTTCAACATCATTCGAATAAACTTTAACATTAGTTGCCATTTTTGTATTTCGAAATCTAATTTTATAATTTCTTTTTTGAAATAACAAATCACTTTTTCCCTCAACATTTCGAATTATTAAAGTATAATTATTAGCTAAATAATTATATTCTATGTTTGTAACACAATAACTTCCTTTTAGATAATTATTGGTTAAACCATCATCTTCATATAAATTATAAGAATTACTATTACCTGGAAAAACATGAATTTCTAATTCTTTAGGTGGCTCGGTTGACATCAAATCATTTATACCTGCCGTTGGAATTATCCCACCGGCCTTAACAAAAACTGGATAATCTTCAATATTATAAAATGATACATATTTCTTATTACCAATAAATTTTTTACCAGTTTTAAAATCGTACCATACACCATCTGGGATAAAAAACTTTTGAATAGTTCTATCAATCAGTGGGTCACTTGTTTTAACAATTGGAGAAATCAACATAGAAGAACCAAAGAAATATTGATTAATATAAACAGGGTCATCATAAACAAAAGGATAATCATAATAAAATGGTTTTATTAAAGGAATACCTTCTTTATGATAATGATAAATTTCTGTATACAAATAAGGAATTAATTGATTTCGAAGTCTTAAATAATAACTTACAATATTGTTAGTAACAACATCCCATCGCCAAGGCTCCCGTTTATAATAAGTACCAAATTCTGTATTAAATCTTAAAAAAGGGGAAAATACTCCAAACTGAACACTTCTTATATAAAGTTCATCATCTTCAATTCCGCCAACTGAACCATCCACATCATGACTCCAATAGGATACACCAATATTAGACGCGGTAATATTATATAAAGGTAAAAATTTCAAAACTTCAAAACTAATTTCATTATGTCCAGAATATAGAATTGGATAACGATGAGGAGCATAATTAGCATTTCGACCTAAAACAAGACTTCTTTTACCAGTTCGTTCTAAATCCTTTTTCATGTAATCATTTAAAATAAATAAAGTATTACGATTTTCAAGAATATCATAATCATTCCAAAAGAAATCAATTCCCAAATTTTCTAAAGGATGAATAAAGATTTTTAAATATAAATCCATAAATCTAGCATCAAAAGGATTAAAATCAATAAATCCTTGTTTATTTACTTGAATATACTCTCTAGCATTTGGAAAATAAGCTTCATGTTGAAAAATTCCATCTTTAGGATTAACTTTTACCCCAACCCGAATATTCATACTGTGAATAAATTCAATTAATTTAGCAGGGTCTCTTATTAATTTAGGATTAAAAGTAAACCCAGAAGTTTTTGATTTTTTTGGGTCTTTTAAACTCCAATCATTATCAAACAAGAAAATAGAAATAGGAATATTATTATTTCGAAATTTATTTAAAAGAGTAGCAATATGTTCATCTAAATAAGGCATATCACGACTCCACCAGTTACCAAGTGAATACCTTGGAATAAAAGCCGGATAGCCAGTTAAAGTAAAATAGTCAGTTAAAACTTCATTAAAGTCATTGCCATATGCTAATATATACAAATCTTTACTATCATTTTCTCGCTTATAAACATTAGAATCGTTATCTAATAAAATACTATTTGAATCATCTAAAACTACAAACAAATCTGGACTTATCAAACCTTTATTTAAAGCTGGCATTTTTAAAGTTTTATCAAGAGATAAGGTTGTTCCTCCATAATTTTTAACTTCTTTTTGACCATAAAACCATTCTTTTCGGCTAAACATAATAGTAGCTGATAAACTTTTTTCACTAAATTTCGAATTTTTTAAATATTTTAAACTAATATATTTAGTTTCAATTAAATATAACCTTGGTCTTCTTTAATTGTAAACATTGGTCGTGGAAATTTTCTATTTATAACTAAAGCCGTCGCTGAATCAACAAATTTACCTGTTTCACTATATTCTATTCTAATTAATCGTTCCGTAAGTATTTCAATTCGAAATTTTGGTCCAATAACAATACAACTAGGATCGACTTGTAAACTCGCATCATCCATTTTAAATTGTGGTCCTAATTCATACATATCACACTAACCTCCATTCTATTTATCTAAAAATCTAATATAATATTCATCATAAGTCATATCGTGTTCTTTTAAATAAGCGGCAATTTCTAATCCCACATATCGATAATGCCATGATTCATATTTAACCCCTGTTATTTTTTCATCTTCTTTTTTATACCTCAAAATAAAGCCATACTTATAAGCATTATCAAGTAACCAAAGACTTTCTTTAGTACCAGCAAAAACATCACTACTTTCAGCTTTAATATCAACAGCAAGTCCAGTTTGATGTTCAGAAAAACCTGGAAGAGCAACATAACTATCAACATACTTTTGACCATAAGTATCAAAATAAAGTTCATAAGTTTCTTGTTGCATTTGATAATCTCGATATCCTGACCTTACTAATAGACCGGTACCAATTTCTTTTTTACAATCATCTGACATCTTCATAAAATTTCTAACCATCGTTTCATTTCCCTTTTGATTTTTAGAATAAGCATATTTACTATCAATTGTAACTAAATCATTAGGAACATAATCTTCTGGTAATTTATTATATTTATTAACCAACATATCAAAACTAAAATCATCGACTTGATTTGGTTCTTGATAAAAATCTCTATCTAAACCAATATTTACATAAACGACTACTAATTCAGGCTCTAAAGTAGTATCTTTAGCATAAGCAAGATAACGTTCATAATTAGCAAGTTTTGAAAAATCATACTGTAAATATTTAGATATATTTTCATCATAATCTTTCTTTAAAAACTCTTTTAATAAATCATCATTTGCACTTTTTAAAATATTATTTATATCATCTGCATGATAACCTTTAGCAATTAAAGCATTTACTTGTTTTGGATAATCACTTACCTCATAATAATTTAATTTTTCATAAATCGAATAATTTTTAACATTAAAACTAGAACTTTGTAAAATTACATCAAGAGCCTTATTATAACCTAATTTTAAAACTTTATCTTTTAAATTATTTTTTAAAACTACTGTTGCTGATTTGGAAGAATAATTTAAATCTTTGATTAAATGCTTATTATAAATTTTAATTGGATTAACAATTTCAATTAATATAATCAACAAAATAATTGTTAAAATGGTTAAACTTTTTTTATTTAATTTTCGTTTTTTCATATTGGCTCCCTATAATAATCCTATTATAAGTATACCACATAATTGAATTTAGTTAAGATATTTTTAATTTATCTTGTAAATATTTTTAAAAAATGCTATTCTATGAACGGTGATTTTTAAATGTATTTAAATAACAAACGATATTATACTTTAGATAGTTTCTATAAAGAAAAATTTGGAGGAAAGATTGCTAAAGTCAGTTTAAATGCTAATTTTACTTGTCCTAATCGAGATGGAACTAAAGGGGTAGGGGGCTGTATTTATTGTTCTAATCTTTTAAGTGGTGATTATGCTGGAGATAAAAATAAAAATGTCGTTGAACAATTTAATGATATTAAAAAGGTCATGTTACATAAATGGCCAACTGCTAAATTTATTGGCTATTTTCAAGCTGGAACTAATACTTATGCTAGTGTTTCTAAATTAAAAGAATTGTTTGAAGTAATTTTAAAACAAAAGGATGTGGTTGGTCTTAGTATTGCAACCAGACCCGATGCAATTAGTACGGAATGTTTAGAATATTTAAAAGATTTAAATAAAAGATGTTTTTTAACTGTTGAACTTGGACTACAAACAATTCATGAAGAAACTGCTAAATTAATTAATAGATGTTATACATTAAAGGAATTTACTGATACTTTAAACAAACTTCGAGAAAATAATATTAATGTTGTTGTCCATATCATAAATGGTCTTCCTTATGAAACTAAAGAAATGATGCTTGAAACTGCTAAGTTTTTAAGTAAACAAGATATAAATGGAATTAAAATTCATATGCTTCATATCTTAAAAAATACTAAATTAAGTGAAATCTACGAAAAAGAAAAATTTCACGTTTTAACTAAAGATGAATATATTGATATAGTTGTTTCACAGTTAGAATTATTAAGAAGTGATATTGTTATAAATAGAATAACAGGAGACCCTAAAGTTGACGATTTAATTGCTCCCGACTGGTTAATTAAAAAATTTATCGTTTTAAATGATATTGATAAAGAATTAAAAAAACGAAATACTTATCAAGGTAAATTAATAGAAAAAGAAGATAAATTAATAGAAAAAGATAGCTAATTCAAGATTAGTTACCTTTTTATTTTTAATTAATTTAATTTATTTTACCTTGGTACCACAGTTATTACAAAACTTAGCATCAGGAATTAATTTAGTTCCACAATTGGAACAATATTTAGAATTAGAACTAACTTTTTTAGGTTGCTTTTCTGTAGTTTGCTTTTCTATTTTTTCTTTAACTTCTTCTGTTTCTATATTTTTAACTTCTGTTTCTATATTACTATTTGTATCTTCTTCTAAAACATCAGGATTTAAATTTTTAATATTATTTTTAATAGCAAATAAGAAAACTCCGCCAAGACCTGATAATAAAGCAGTAAAAACAGTAAAAACAGCATAATTTTTAGTTACCGCTTTAAAGATATTATAATAAGCTATTGTCGTGATAATTAAATAAGTAAGAGAAATTACATTCAAATAAGAATCACTTTCCGTAAACATTAAATTAGCCAAACTAAATCCAAAAAGTATCCAAGTTAAATTAGGATTTTTCATAGAACCTTGAGCATAAACTTCATAACCTAATTTACCAACTAAATAATCTCGTCCACCAGGAAAAAAAGCAAGCCATGAACTATTTAAATTATTTTTCTTAGCAAAATACATTATTCCAAAACTAGAAATTATATAAAGAGCAATTAAAGCTAAGACTAAAACTATCAAGAAAAACATTACTAAAGCAAGCATTCCTCCTGAAAAATTTGAAAAATCAAAATCATACATATTATTAAATCTATACATATTAAAACCTATTTTTTTACCTTTCTTTCAATTATATTCAATATAATCTATTTATTAAACCGGAAATGGCAAATATCTCCATCTTGCATTATATAATCTTTTCCTTCAATTCGAAGTTTACCAGCTTCTTTAACTTTAGTTTCACTTCCAGCTTCAATTAAATCTTGATAACTGATAACTTCTGCTTTAATGAAGCCTTTTTCAAAATCAGTATGAATAATTCCAGCACATTCTCGAGCATTCATACCATCTTTAAAAGTCCAAGCCCTAACTTCATCACTTCCAACTGTAAAATATGTTTTTAAACCAAGAATTTCATAAGTTGCCTTAATAAGTTCATCTAAACCACTTTTTTCTATTCCAAGCATACTAAGCATTTCTTTTTTTTCATCAACAGATAATTCGGACAATTCACTTTCAACTTTAGCACACATTTTAATAACTTTACTATTTTCTTTTTTAGCATAATCTTTTAAAGCTAAAACATAGTTATTATCAGGGTTTCCTAAATCATCTTCTTTAATATTAGCCATATAAATAATCGGTTTCATAGTTAAAAACTGAAAAGATTTTATTTTTAAAAGTTCTTCTTTTGGAAAATTAACTAATCGAAGTGGAATTCCTTTTTCAAGTGCTTCTTGAGCTTTTTTTAAAGCTGTAACTTCTGCTAAAGAATCTTTATCTTTAGTAGTCATTGCTTTTTTGTAAACTTTATCTAACCGATTATTAATTATTTCTAGGTCACTTATCGATAGTTCTAAATTAATTATCTCAACATCCCGAACTGGATTGCAATCACCTTCAACATGAATTATATTAGAATCATCAAAACATCTAACTACTTCAACAATTGCATCTACTTCTCTAATATGGGATAAAAATTTATTTCCTAAACCTTCGCCTTTAGAAGCTCCTTTTACAAGCCCTGCTATATCTGTAAATTCATAACTTGCCATGATTAAACGTTCAGGCATATACATAGAATCTAAAACATTCATTCTTTCATCATTGACATTTACAACCCCAACATTAGGGTCAATCGTTGCAAATGGATAATTTGCAGCTAAAATATTTTGTTTTGTAATTGCATTAAACAAAGTTGACTTTCCAACATTAGGAAGTCCAACTATCCCTGCCTTTAAACTCATAATTCCTCCTATACCGTTGGATATACATTTGGTCCAATTGGTAAACCTATTATATACCATCCGATTAAAAGTAGCAACCAAGTTGCAGCAATAATTAAACAATATGGCAAAATAAGTTTTATTCCTCTAAAAATTCCAATTGGATGTTCATTATCACGATTATAAATATTCATATAAGCAATAAAGATAACAAAGAAACTTGATAGGGGAGTTATCCCATTAGTCATTGAATCTGAAGCCCTCAAAACGAATTGTAAAAATTGAGGGGCAATATTAAACTGCATTAATGGAGGAACAATAACTGGAGCTAAAATTATCCATTTGGCTTCAGCTGTTGTTAAAAATAAATTAACTAAAGCAATTAATAAAATCGAGATTATTAAAAGAGGTATACCTCCAAAGGAAATACTATCAATAACATTAGCAACAATTCCAGTTAAAATTGTTCCAATATTGGTTCTTCGAAAAACAAAGATAAATTGAGAGGCAAAAAAGATTAAAATTAAAATTCCCCCTAAATTTTTTAAATTTTCATGACAAGCTTCAAAGACATCTCTATCATTTTTAAACTTTTTAGAACCAATTCCATAAGCTAAACCTGTTACTATAAAAAGAAGCATTATCATATAAGTAAATCCATCTTGAAAATAGGAATTAGCCCCAAAGAGTTGTCTTAAATAAGTTTCTTCATTCATATCTAAAAGCATTCCTGAAAGAGGTAAATTCGGAATAACCGAATAAATGAAAAGGATTATCATAATAATTGAAGCAACTAATGAATAACGAAAACCTCTTCTTTCTTTATACTCAGTATTTAATCTATTTTCTTCTTCTATCGTATCATCAATTACTTCAATATCAGTATCAAGTTCTAAATCTTTTTTCTCTTTAGCTTTACCAAATCTTGGAACAATTAATTTTTCAACAACAATCGTTCCAACAATTGATAAAATTATAGTTGCAGCAATCATGATAAATAAATTTGATAATAAACTAACATGATAATTTGGGTCAACTAATCTTGCAGCACTTGTTGTATAAGGAATTAATGAAACTTCTAAAGAACCAATAAATATTGAGGTTCCAGCCCCAAAGGCTACTCCACAAAAAGCAGCTATTACTCCTGATAAGGGATTACGACCTTTATTTTCATAGATACTAGCAGCAATCGGAATTAAAATTAAATAACCAATCTCATTAATAATTGTTGAAATTGTTCCTATAAAAATTATAATAAAAGTTATTATCTTATTATCAATTTTAGAAAAAACTTTTTTAGAAAGAAAATCTAAAAAACCACTAGAAATCAACACCGACATCCCAATTGCAGTTAAAATAAACATACTTAAAGGAGCAAAACTTATAAAGTTTCTTGAAGCATTACTTATAACATACTTTAAACCATCATAATTAAATAAATTTTGAACTGTTACGGTATTTTGAATAATTGATAAATCCGTGCTATTAATAGTACTATAAGTTGTTTGAAATTTAAAAGAACTTAAAATTCCACTTACAATTATTGTTAATAAGGTTAATAGAAGATAAATCGTAACTGGATGTAATTTTATTCTTTTTAATCTTAATTTTCTTTTTTTATTCATTTAAATCACCATTAAAAGAAATTATTTTCTTTATTTTTCTGTTAAATTCTACTCTTGGTATCATTACAACATGACCACATTTTAAGCATTTTATTTTTATATCGGCTCCAAGTCTTACAACTTGCCATTTATTTTCACCACAAGGATGATTTTTTTTCATTGTTAAAATGGTACCTATTGTATATTTTTTTTCTTCCATTTTGTTACTCACTTATTTTTAAAATTTCAATTATTCGCTTAAAATCATTTAAATCAGCAAAATTGATTTCGATTTTACTACCTCTTATTCGAACTTTAGTTCCTAATTTTTCACATAACAATTCTTGAATATATTTATAAGTTTTAATTTCTTCGGTTTCTTTTCTTTCCATTTTATTTCTTTTTTCAAATGACTTATCTTGAGTAAGTTCTTCAACTAAACTTGAAGTTAATCCTTCATTAACAATTCGGGATGCTAATTCTTCAACTTTTTTAACATCTTTAATTTTACTTAAAGTTCTAGCATGTGTTGCTGGAATTTTTCTTTCAATTACTAATTGTTTTACAGAATCTGGTAAATTAATAAGTCCAACCATATTTGTAACATAACTTCGACTTTTACCAATGCGATTGGCAAGTTGTTCATGATTTAATCCTTTGGCTTCCATTAATTTTTGATAAGCAATTGCTTCTTCAATTGGATTTAAATCTTCTCTTTGTAAATTTTCAAGTAAAGCAATTTCCATCATTTCTTGGTCATTAAAATTTCGAACAATCGCTGGTACCGTTGGAAGACCTGCTAATTTACTGGCTTTAACTCTTCTTTCACCAGCAACAATTTCATAACCTTTAATACTTTTTTTAACAATAATTGGTTGAAAAACCCCATGTTCTTTTATAGAAGACGCTAATTCTTCTAATGCTTTTTGGTCAAAGACTTTTCTTGGCTGATATGGATTGCTTCGAAGTTCATCAAGCGAAACGTCTATAATTTCTTCTTTAGGTGTTTCTTTAACTATTTGTTCTTCAAGAGTTTCAATATCTAAAACTTCAGCTCCAAATAATTCTTCTAAACCTTTTCCTAAGGCTCTTCTTCTAGGAGTTTCCATTTCTCATAATCACTTCCTTTGCTAAATTTATATAGGCTTCTGAACCTTTACTTTTAGGGTCATAAGCAACAATTGGCTTCCCATGACTTGGGGCTTCTGCTAGTCTTATTAATCTTGGTATAATTGTATCATAAACTTTATCTTTGAAATAACTTCTAATTTCTTCAATTACATCAAGTCCTAAATTTGATTTAGAAAGCATTGTTAATAAAACTCCTTCTAAATCAAGTTTGGGATTTAAATTTTTCTGAGCAAGCATAATTGTATTTAATAATTGAGTAATTCCTTCTAAAGCATAAAATTCACATTGAACTGGAATAATAACGGAATTACTAGCGGAAAGAGCATTTGTTGTTATCATTCCTAAACTTGGAGGACAATCAATTATAATATAATCGTATTTATCTTTTATTGATTGCAATTTTTCTTTTAATTGATGTGACCTTCGAAAATTAGGGTCACTTCGACTTTTTTCAATTAATTCTATATCAATTCCAGCTAATTGAATTGTTGCTGGAATAATATCTAATTTTTTAAAATCAGTTTTGCGAATAACTTCAACTGTTTCACATGTTCCTCTTAATAAGTCGTAGATACTTTTTTCAATATCTCCCTTATTAATCCCAACTCCAGTTGTTGCATTTCCTTGAGGGTCAAGGTCAATAAGTAAAACATCTTTTCCTAATAAAGCAAGAGATGCCGATAAATTAATACTAGTTGTTGTCTTGCCAACTCCTCCTTTTTGATTTACTAATGAAATTATTTTTCCCATGATTACCACCTTCTATATATGTTGACAAATCTATTCTATCAAAAATTAACGAATTTAGCAAAGATATTTAAACATTATATTAAAAAAATAAAAAATACTAATATTTTTTTATTATTATTAGTATTTTAAAAATTATTTTTTAATCTTAATTGTAATTTGATAATAATCATCAAATTCTATTTCTTCAGTATCAATATTAATTTTATTTTGTTTAATAGCATCAGTTGTTTTCTTTAATTCTAAAATAGCTCCTTTTACATCAAAAATAGTTTGAACCGGCTCAAGAGTAACATAATCATTTTTAGTATCTATTGCTTTAGAATTATTTAAAACAGCATCTTCTTGATGGTTATCTTGATTACTAGGATTTTCATCGATTACTTCTAAGTCATCATTTGAATTTGAGACAGTATCAGTATTAGGTTCTACTTCGTTATCTAAATCATTAGTAGGCTCAATTGGAACTGCTGGTACTGATAGTAAACTATTTAAAGAATTCATATCATCTTCTTCATAATTAGCAAAGTTATTACTATCAAATTCTTGAGGAGTTGTTTCAAAATCAGTATTTGGAGTATTAAAGTCATCTGATAAATTATTACTTGGCACATTAACAATATTTAATGGTTGATTAAATAAACTTCCTTGATTTGTTCTTTCATTAATATTTTGAGAAAAATTATTTTCATCTGGAATTTTCATATCTGGAATTTGCATATTAGAAGATTGAAAATAATTATTATTAAAATTGTTATTTTCAGATGAATTATATGAATTATTTAGATAGTTATTATTTAAATAATTATTGGAACTATCCATATTATTGAAATTATTCATATTATTAGAATTATCCATATTAGCAAAATTACCCGATACATCAAAACTTCTAGGATTTTGAGAGGTTAAAGAATTAGAAAAGCCAAAGTTAGACTGAAAATTATTAGGTGGTAGGTCATCATCAAAATTAGGTAAAAATTGATTTTCTTGAGGTTTTGGAACATCTTCTTTGATTTGACTTACAAAAAGATTAGAGTTAGGAGATTCTAAAGTAGATGGCCGACTATCTAAAGGTTTACTATCAAACATTGAAGCTAAAGATTCGGAATTATCTTTAGTCGAATTAAAGTTATCATATAAAGTGTTATCACCTAAAGCGTTATTAGCATTTGCATAATCTTTTTCTTGATAATTAAATGGATTATTTTCAGTCGTTTTATTGGAAGTAAAATTTGGAATATTGTTAAACATATTATTATTTACAGAACTTTGATAATCACTAAGTCCCATATTTCGATAGCCATTATTTCCAAAAGAACTTCCAAATGAAGTTGGTTGTTGCTGAGTTACTGATTCATTAAAAGACGCTGGCGCTTCATTTTTAGAATTTAATTTACTATTATAATCTTTGATTAAAGAATCAAGTTCACGAACTGTTAATCTTTCTTTTTTAATTCTAGCTAAAAAGTTTAATTGGTCTTCTTTATTTTTAATATTAAGTAAACTTCTAGCATGACGTTCGGAAATTTGATTTTTTATTAAAGCATCTTGAACTTCAACTGGAAGAGCTAATAATCTTAGTTTATTAGCAATCATTGGTTGACTTTTTCCCATAGTTTTTGCTAATTCATCTTGAGTCATACCATCAAGTTCAAGAATTTTTTTATAAGTTCTCGCTTCTTCAATCGCGCTTAAATTTCTTCTTTGTAAATTTTCAAGAAGAGATACTTTAGCACTTTCTTTATCATCCATATCTCGAACAATAGCAGGAATGGTTGTAAGACCTGCTAAGGCTGATGCTTTACTTCGTCTTTCACCAGCTATAAGTTCATACTTATCACCAATTTTTCGAACAATAACTGGTTGAATAACACCATGTTCTTTTATTGAATCTGCTAATTCTTCTAGTCCCGTTTCATCAAAAACTTCCCTTGGTTGAAAACGGTTAGGAATAATATCGTCTAATCTTAAATAGACAACTTGATTATCTGTATTATTATTCATAAAATCCCTCTCTTCTTTTTATAGTCACCCTATGCTAATATATTATATCATATTTTCTTTTTTGACAATAATTTTTTTATTTTTTTAAATCTTTAAGTAAGAAAAATTAAAAACTTTCTCTAAAAACTGATTAGAAAAAGTTTTATTTATTATTTAATATAATTTTTTTTAATTTGGTCGTATCTTCTTGGATATTTTAAATTAGTTGGAGCAATTTTTTTAATTTTTACTAAATTTCTAGGACTATTTTCAATTGGTAAAGTTAAATTTATCACTTCAGAAATTACTCCTGATGTTAAACTAAGGATTTTACTAGAACTAGAAATTTCTTCGGAAACTTTTGCTTTCATTGCAACAAAATAGCCATTTACTTTAACTGCCGGCATGATTATTTCAATTAAAATTCCAAGATGAGCAACTGCTCTTGCAACAACTAAATCATATTTCTCACGATTAACTCTTGAATAATCTTCAGCTCTAATACAAACGGTTTTAATATCTTTTAAATCTAACTCTTTAATTATTTCATTTAAGTAAGTAATTCGTTTTTGAAGAGAATCTAAAAGTGTTATTTTTAAATTTGGAAAGACTATTTTTAAAACAATTCCAGGAAAACCAGCTCCGGTTCCAACATCTAATACTTCTAAATTTTTAGTTAAATCAATTGCTTTATATAAAGTTAAACTATCATAAAAGTGTTTTAGATATACATCTTTTTCTAAAGTTATCGTTGTCAAATTAATTTTTTCATTCCAAGTTATTAATAGGTTATAAAATTTATCTAACTTTTGAATTTGGTTGCTAGTTAAATTAATTCCAAGTTTTTCAAGTTCGAAAGTAAATTCTTCTTTTGTCATTTTGACCTCTTTAAATAAACACTTAAAACTGCTAAATCACTTGGATTAACACCACTGATTCTTGAGGCTTGACCAAGTGTTCTTGGTGATATTTGTTGTAATTTTTGTCTGGCTTCACTGGCTAAGTTTAAAACTTTAGAATAATCTAAATCACTTGGAATTTTTACATCTTCTAATTCTTTTAATTTTTGAGCTTCTTTTAAAGCTTTTTTGATATAACCTTCATATTTAATAGCAATTTCAACTTCTAATATTTCATCTTCAGTATAATTTCCAGGAACTTTTTTTAAGGAAATTAAGGATTTAAGGGTTATTTCTGGTCTTTTTAATAAATCGTATAAAGTAATGCCATCTAGAATAGGGGAGGTATTAAGTTTAGCAAGGATAGTTTCTGTTGGTAATATTTTTATTTCTTTTAATTTAGCAGTTAACTCTTCAATATGTTTTACTTTAGTTTGAAACTTTTGATATCTTATATCATCTATTAAACCTACTTGATGTCCATATTCACGAAGTCTTAAATCGGCATTATCATGACGAAGTAAAAGGCGATATTCAGCCCTAGAAGTTAGCATTCTATAAGGTTCATTAGTTCCTTTCGTTACTAAATCATCAATTAAAACTCCAATATAGGCTTCATTTCTTTTTAAGATAAGGGGTTCAAGACCTCGGATTTTTAAACTAGCATTAATTCCAGCCATCAATCCTTGAGCAGCTGCTTCTTCATAACCACTAGTTCCATTTATTTGCCCAGCCGTAAATAAATTAGTTATTTTTTTATTTTCTAAACTAGGCTTCATTTCTAATGGGTCAATTGCATCATATTCGATAGCATAAGCATATTTTAAAATCTCCGCATGTTCAAGCCCTTTTAAACTATGAACCATTAATTCTTGAATATCATGAGGCATACTTGTTGAAAAACCTTGTAAATAAATATCATCATAGTAATTACTTTCTGGTTCTAAAAATAGTTGATGTCTTTCTTTATCTTGAAATTTTACAACTTTATCTTCGATTGAAGGACAATATCTTGGCCCAATTCCTTGAACATAACCACCATACATACTTGATTTTTCTAAGTTATCACGAATTATTTGATGAGTTGTTGCATTAGTATAAGTTAAATAACAAGGAACTTGGTCATTTACTTTATAAAGAGGGGTAGTATCATATGAAAAACATCTTAAAATATCGTCTCCATCTTCTCTTTCTAAAACACTAAAATCAATTGTTTCTTTTTTTAATCTTGGAGGAGTACCCGTTTTCAAACGTTGAATTTTAAGACCTAATTTTTTTAAATTAAGACTTAAATTTTTTGCTTCCTTTTCACCATGAGGTCCACCAGGATTTCTTTTATCTCCAACTAAAATATCAGCTTTTAAATAGGTTCCCGTTGTAAGAATTACAACTTTACTTGTAATTTCTTCTTTAGTTTCTAATTTTACTCCATAAACTTGGTTATCTTTAACTAATAAATCATCAACAATTGCTTCTTTTATACTTAAATTTTGTTCACTTTTTAATGTCTTTAACATTTCTTTAGGATAAGTTATTTTATCTGCCTGAGCCCTTAAAGCCCAAACTGCTGGTCCTTTTTTGGTATTAAGCATTTTAAGCTGAATATGACTTTTATCAGTATTTATCCCCATCTCGCCACCTAAAGCATCGATTTCTCTTACTAAAATTCCTTTAGCTGGTCCACCAACACTTGGATTACAAGGCATATCAGCAATATTTTTTATATTTCCCGTGATTAATAAAGTCTTATGATTTAATCTAGCAAGGGCAAGACTTGCTTCGCACCCAGCATGACCTCCTCCAACAACTATAGCATCAAAATCCATCTTTACACCTCAAATTCAATACATGAAATTATACAATAAATTTATTTAATTGTAAATAAAAATAACTATTTTCTAATTTTCAAATAGTTATTTAAATTTTTAATTTACTAATGTTTTTTAACTAAAAAGATTATTTTCCAACACAAAATTTACTAAATAATTCATCCAATAACTCTTCATCATAAGCATCCCCAATTAAAACTCCAAGTATGGTCCAAATATTTCTTAAATCAAGTTCTAAGATATCTAAAGAAATATTATTTTTAAGACCAGTTTCAATATCTAAAACAATATTTAAACATTCTTTTAATTTAGCAATTTGTCTAGTTCCACTAAAATAATTAAAATTACTATTATCAAACTTTTCTAAATTATACATTTTTTTAATAGCTTCTTTTAGATTATTTATTCCAGACTCGTCTATAGTATTTATAGAAACAATATTTTTAGAAGGTAAAGAATTTAAATCAATTTTTGTTTCTAAATCATTTTTATTAATAACAATAATAACATTTTTATCTTTAGTTTTTAAAAGTAATTCTTTATCTTTTTCATTTAAAGGTTCATTGTTATTTAAAAGCAATAAGATTAAAGAAGCCTCTTCAAGTAATTTTAAACTTTTAGTAACACCTATTTTTTCAACTTCATCTGATGTATCTCTTATTCCAGCTGTATCAATTAAATTAAGTTTAATACCTAATATTAAAATATTTCCTTCTACAACATCTCTAGTTGTTCCTGGAATATTTGTAACAATTGCTTTGTTTTCTTCTAGTAACCGGTTTAAAAGACTACTTTTTCCAACGTTAGGTCGACCAATAATCGCGGTTTTAATACCATCTTTTATTAAATTACCATCATTAGCTTCTTGAATTATTTTTTGAAGATTCTTTTTTATTTTTGCAAGTTTTAGTTTTAAATCTTCTATTGTTACTTCATAGATATCTTCATATTCTGGATAATCTATATTAACTTCAATATTGCTTATAATATTAATTAAATCATCACGTAATTTTTTAATCAATAAACTTTTATGTCCTTCAAGACCATTAATTGCCATTTTTCTTTCTTTATCAGTTTCGCTATTGATTAAATCCATAACAGCTTCGGCTTCTAATAAATCTATTCGTCCATTTAAAAAGGCTCTTTTGGTAAATTCACCCGGTTCTGCTTGACGACATCCGTTTAAAAGTAATAATTCTAAAACTTTATTAGTTGTGATTATTCCTCCATGACAATTAATCTCAACTACATCTTCCTTGGTATAAGTTTTAGGACTTTTCATAATTGTTACTAAAACTTCATCAATTACTTCTGTATTATCAATAATATGACCATAATGAACCGTATGACTATTAACTTTTTCTAAATTACAACCTTTAAATATTTTATTAACAATTTTTATAGCTTCAACTCCGCTTACTCGAATAATAGAAATTGCCCCGACTCCTAAAGAAGTTGCAATACTTGCAATTGTATCAGACATAATAATACCCCATTTCTTTTAGAGATTATATCATATCTAAAAAAAAATTCAAGAAAAAAGATAAAGCCCTATATTAAAATAGAAACTATATCTTATCTTAAAGTATCAATTATTATTAAAGGTACTTCTAATTCTTCTTTTGTATATCCACCATGATTAGCTTTAAAAATAGGGGAAGTATCATCATAATTTAAAGAAATATTTTGAGTTGCAACTAATAAATAATCACCAATTGTATCTTCTAAATATTTATTATGATTAAAACCAAATAAATTTAACTTTAAAACTTGTTCTTTACTTAAAAGCGTAAATGAAGTTTGTAAATATTTTTTAAATAACTTTTCAAAATCTTCTTTTAAAACATTTTCTTTCAATTTAATACCAACTGCTCGCGTTTCAATTGTAGTTTGTCTTTCTAACATATCATATATTTCTTTATAATCTGTTTTTAAATTAATATACTTAGTTGAAATTAAACCATGGTCAGCAAGCAATATTATTAAAGTATTTGTTAATTCATTAGCTAATTTTTCAATTTGATTATTTAAATTTAAAAGTAAATTTTTAACTTTTAAAGAATTAATTCCATATTTATGCATACTTTTATCAGGTTCTTCAATATAAGCATAAATAAATTTTTTAGAGGGAATACTACAAAGTTCTTTAATTCTTGCTGATACTTCTTGAAAAGATTTACAAGGATTATCTAAAGAAAAAGGATAAGCATAATAAGCTTTATAGGTTTTATTATTATTTATTAAGTCAACAAGACTAGTAAACTGCATATAACTTCGGTCTAAAACTTTTACTCTTGGCGCTTTTGAAGTTCCTTTCAATTTATTTAAATATAAGGAGATTGTTTCATTAGTATCTTTAAAATACATATCCCAACCATACCAATTATGTTCACTTGGATAAAGACCGGTTAAAAGAGAAGTAGTTGCTGAAGTTGTCGTTGGAGGAAAAACAGTTGTTAAATTCATAATTTGCTTAGTTCTTAAAAATTTATCTTTAGTTAGCAATAACTTTAAATTTTCACTTCCAAGACCATCAGCTACTAATAAAACAACATTTTGGTAATTCTTCCGAGTTAAAACATCATCTAATTCTTTAAGCGTATTATGATAAGGTTTTACATCAAAATACTTCATAATAGAATTACTTACACTTACAATTGATTTATTATAATTGATAACTTCCATATATACCTCACTAATTTTTAACTAATTTATGTTTTTTAATAGTCGTTTTGTTAGGAAAAATTTCTTCAAGTTTATCCATTCGAATTAATAATAATTCTAGTAAATTAATCGTTTCTTGTAGGGGGTCTTGAAACATAGTAGTAAAAATTTTTTCATTTTTCAAAAATAAGCCATGAAGCAAATACAACATTTTACTATTAGCATTTTCACTTCCTAATAACTGAATTGTAAACACCATTTTATCTTCAGGAATATCATAATTACTAAAATTACAATAATTTATTAAATTATTAATAAACTTATTTACTGAATAAAAACAATTTTCTAAAACCGTTTCTTCACTCATTGGAACAGCATGATAGTTAAATTCACATTTAGAGGAAGAAACATCCCAACTTAAATAACGATATTCTTTCTTTTTTAACATATCAAGACAATATTTTAAACCTTCATGACAATTTATTAATTCATCTTTAGTGTACACAATATCTTGAAACCTTTTTAAAGAATCATTTCCATAAATAATTCGATATCTTTGTCCATATTGATATTTATGAGTAACTGGCAAAAAGGAATCCATTTGACTTACTTCATGTATCATTCCATGAATTAAAACATTTTTTTTAGAAGTTGAAATTTTATGATTAACTGGACCTACTAAACAAGAATAATCAACTGCAATTGTTTCAGTTGTTAATTTTTTTGATAAAGAATCTAAAAATTCTTCAAATTGTTTTATCTTTAAAGAAGTTACAGAATTAGAAATTACTCTAATATCATAATCATTATCTAATCTGTCTTTGTAATCATCATGTGCCATTGAACCAACAACAAAAATTGTTGATATATCTTTATCTTTTTCAAAATATTTAATAAAAGCTAAATCTATTTGTGAAATTACTGCTTTTAACTCATTGCTCATAATTCCTCCTCAACGAAACTATATCAAATTTCAAAGTCTAATTTTGTCGAAGTTTGTCGAGAAAAATGAAAAAGATAATATCATAATATATGGACAATTATAAAATAATATATTCTTTAAAAAAAGTAAAGACAAAAGAAAAAAATACTGATAATCAGTACTTTTAATTAACCGCTAAATCTTCTTTTGGTTTTATAACTACATATCGATTAGGTTCTTCTCCAGAACTTTCAGTATAAACTTTTTTATTATTAGTCAAAGTATTATGAATAATTCTTCTTTCATAAGAATTCATTGGTGAAAGTTTTACTTCAACTTTAGTTCTAGCAACATCTCTTGCTATTTGTTTAGCCATTTTTTCAAGATTCCATTCACGTTTTTGTTTATATTCAGAAACATCTAAAACAAATTTATAAGTTTCTCCAAGTTCTTTTTGAACACTTTGACGAATAATTGTATTTAACGCATCTAAAGTTTTGGCATTTTTACCAATTAAAATGGCATTATTGGATGAATAAATAGTAATATTTAAAACCTCATCTCGTTTTTTTACTTCCATATTAATTGTTAAACCCATATCACTTGTAATATCTTTAATTAAATCTTTAATATGATTGATAACATCTTCTTTTTTTATTACTTCAATAACACTTTTTTTATTAAATAATTTTGTTGATGACTCGATTTCTTTTATATAAAGATTAGTTTCTTGCTCCATTAAATCAGCCATAGCCATATTTTTAGCTTCTTCAAACGTTTTAGCTTGATAAGTATATTTTTTCATTTCATCCTCCTTCTAACAAGTAAATTTTGGAATATTGTAAATAAATTTGTTGTTAACCAGTAAATATTTAAAGCGGTTGTCATAAAGAATGACATAACAATAATCATAATCGTAAACATATTAGTCATCATTTGTTGTTGTTTTCGCATGTCATCATTTGTTGCAATTTGGTCTTTTGTAGTTGCTTTAAACGAGAAATAAGTAGTTAAAGCAACAATCAACGTAATTACTAAATACCAATAATTTCCATTTGCAATTCCAATCTTAGGAGTAGTTCCAAGATGTAAGAATAAAAACTTTTCTTCAAATATTGCTGGTACTCGGTTAATAGCCTCCAAGAAAGCTATTAAAAGAGGTAATTGAAAAAACGATAATAAACAACCCGAAACAGGATTTACATTATATTTTTTATAAACCATTAGCATTTCTTGGCTTTTTTGCATCATGACAGTTTGGTCATTTTGGTCTTTTTTAGCATACTTCGCTTCAATCTTAGCAAGTTCTGGCTGAGCCTTTTTCATATATTCAGATTGCATAGCCGTTTTTTTAGTTATAGGATAAAGTAGGATTCTAATCAATAAACTAGTAATAATTAATCCTAAACCAAAATTATTCGTTAAATTACCAAAGAATAAAATTACAAAGGCAAGCGGTTTTATAAAAATTGTTGTCCAAAGACCATCATATTTACCTGATGTAATACTAAAACTTTCACATGGTACTTCTTTTTCTACTTCGTTTTTACTTCCATCAGGAAGAGTTTCTGTAACTTTAACTTTTACTTTATCACTTTTACAAACACAGTAAGGAAGTTCATCAATTTTAACTCCATTTTTTTCATACAATTTGATTGTTTCTAAATCAGTTGGTCGACAAACAATATTTTCTGTTAGATTTTGACCAGTAACTTCATTAATTACCGCTTTATTTTTATCATCTTTTAAAACTCTTGTACAACCAGTTAATAAAAGCGGCAATAAAAGTAATAAAATTATTTTCTTTTGTTTTTTCATTTTTATTTTCCTTTTCTAAATATTAATTAACTTTTTTTATTAAATTTATTAAGTTATCCTCTAAGATATGAAAATTTTCCATAAGACAACTCTTTCTTATTATTATAATATAATCTTTGGTATTTGAATAGATATTTTGATGATTATGTAAAATATTTCGAATTTGGCGTTTTAGTTTATTACGATTAACAGCATTACAAACTTTTTTAGGTACACTTATCCCAAAACGATATTTATTTAAATCATTATTTTGATAATAAAGGACAAAATATTTATTCTTTAAACAAATTCCTGATTTTATAATATTATTAAATTCTATATTATTTTTAACAGTATGATTTTTTTTCATAACTTCACCTAAAAATAGTAATATTCTAAAACTACAAATCCCTTTCTTATATAATTATATCCTCTTATATGATTACATATATAAAAAACCACAATTAAAATGTGGCTTATTTTTTGATAATTTCCTTACGACCCTTTTTTCTTCTTGAATTAACAACTGAAGTTTTTATTCTTGCAAAAAAACCGTGTTTCTTAGCTCTTCTTCGATTATTTGGTTGATAAGTTCTTTTCATTTTCACACCTCCAAAACTAAAATCTACATTATTATAATAGGTAAATAGGATAATTGTCAAATAATTTTTAATTAGTTTTTGGTCTTTTTAACTAAATTTAATCTTTCTTTTACTATTTTTTTATTTTCTAAAGTATTACCTATTAATATATCTGGATTTTTATATTTTATTTTAGAAATTACCTCTTCAATTACCTCATCTTGATTTATTCTTAATTGATTAGTATTACAAATATCATAAATTTTACCTTCTTTAGTATGTAATTTAATATTTTTATTAACAATTAATCCACTATAACGATATTCAAATTTATAAGTTAAAATAATATCTTCATATTTTAAAATTACTATTTTTTTAGATAAATCAATAATATAATTTTTAGTTAAATATAATTTAATCTTATCATATGAATTATCTTTTAAAGCATATAACTCAATATCTATTTTTTGAAGTTCCTCGATAGATAAATTTTTTAATACTTTTTTATTATTATATAAATTTATTAAATAGTTAAAAAGTGCGATTAAGAAAGAAATAAAAAAGATGATTATTAATATATAATAAGGATAATAAGAAGTATTTAAAGATTCTAAATCAAGCATAATAACTCCTAAATTTTCCTTAAAACTTTCTTCATTTAAATCTTTATAACCTAAACTAAGATTATAAGCTTCAATTGCTAAATTTTTAATTTCGTCTGGGATTATTTTGGTAAATCCAACTATTCGATTATCCTCTGAATAATCAAAATTCTTAATTTTTTGGTAATCTTTATTTGGAATATATACAATATATAAATAATTATTTTCATCAGAAACTAAATAATATTTACTACTTTTTGAAACATTGTTAACTTTGGTTTCTGCAAATAAATAAGGAGCACTGGCAATATCTAAATAAGCAATAATATTTTCTTTTTGTTCTTTATTACTTACTAAACTACTCATATTTGTTGCAGACTGATAATCTTTTCGTTCTTTTGTAACTAAAAAACTAAATAAAATAATCATTAAAATTAAAAAGATAAGACTTATTATTAAATTTCGATGATTTTTTTTAACAACTTCATCTATTAAATTTAAATTTCCCATTATTTTTTATTTCCTCCTATAATTATAAATATAACTAAGAAAGATTACTAATTCTAAAAAAATTTTAGCATATTTTTTAATATTTGTAAAATTAATTATGGTAATCGATAGTGTAAAAAAGTTCTGGCTGAATGTACAAAAAGAGAACTTCATGTTAAAATACTATATAATCCAAAAAATAGT
>CANQMV010000008.1 GCA_947625085.1 uncultured Bacilli bacterium | reverse complement strand
ATAAAGTTTATCTTTATTGGTTATCAATGATTAAAAACGGGATTTCCATTCGGGATTTCCTAACTTAAATTAACCTTTTTTTTTACTAGTTTTTTGTACTAGAAATTAATAAAAATTAGATTATAAGATATTTTTATATATTATCAATTTTTTTTATAACTTCTGTTGCAACTTTTAAATAACCTCGACTAGTTAAATGATAATCACTTGCATTTGGTAAATAACTTTTATCTTGATTAATTACATTATAAATATCAACATAAGTTATTGAATATTTATTAGCAATTTCCATGTATTTTTGACTTAAATAAGCAAAGACTTCTTTTACTTTAAAATCTTGACTATTAATATATGGATTATAATATCCTAATAAAATTATTTTACTTTTTGATAAAGATGTTACTTTTTTTATTAAATTATCCATATTTAAAATCATTTCATCTAACTTAGTTTGAATACTTTTAATATCACCATTATAATCATTTTTTATAATAGTTATCAATTCATCCATTCCAATAGCCAAAGTTACTAAATCAGCTTCTCTTAACTCTTTTTTTATATTATAATTTTTATCATTATACAAAATTTCTTTATCATTTATAATATCTTCGGTTAATTCTTTTATTGTATAACCATTTTTAGTGTAATAAGCATTATATTTATGTAATAAGTTATTATTTTCTAAATATGATTTTATATAATCATTATAACCAAAACTTTGATTACCATACGAATTTATTCCTTGATTGAATGAATCTCCTAAAGACATATAATCAATTAAGTTATTATCATTTGCTTTATAAATTATAAAGGTTAAAAAAACAATTAAAATTGGAATAAGAATTTTTTTCATGTATCCTCCAAAGAAAAGATTAAAGACATTTTATTATATTTCTTCAATCTCTATTTTAGCACCTACATTTGTCAATTTTTCTACTATTTCCTCGTATCCCCGTAAAAGATGATTAATATCTTGAATTTGGGTTTTGCCATCTGCTACTAATGAAGCAATTAAAAGGGACGCTCCTGCTCTTAAATCAGTAGCTTTTACAACTGCTCCATGTAAATTGGTAGGACCAGTTATTGTTAAGGTTCGTCCATCTATTGTAATATTAGCCCCCATTTCATTTAAATATGGAACATTCATAAATCGATTTTCATATATATTTTCTGTTACATGACTAATTCCTGAAGCTTTCGTTAATAAAGCTACCATTGGTTGCTGTAAATCTGTTGGAAAACCTGGATATTGTAAAGTATTTATATCATTTGCCATAAGTTTGTTACTACTATCAACAATTAAATAATCTGAGTGAATTTCAATATTAACACCCATTTTTTCAAGTTCATCAGTTAAACTTTTGATATGTTCTGGAATAATATTATCAATTTTTAAATAGTTACCAAGTAAAGCTCCTATTATGGTGTAAGTTCCTGCTTCAATTCGATCAGGTATTACATCATGATTACAACCTATAAGTTTTGAAACGCCAATAATTTTAATGGTACTGCTTCCTTCGCCAGTAATTTTAGCTCCCATTTTGTTTAACATTAAAACTAAATCCGTAATTTCTGGCTCACGAGCAGCATTTTCAATTATCGTTTCACCTTCTGCTAAAGTGGCAACTATAAGAGCATTTATAGTTGCTCCAACACTTGGCATATCTAAAGGAATAACATTGCCTTTTAAGGCTGAAGCTTTAATTATATAAGCATCTTTTTCTTCTATAATTTCGGCACCTAATAAACGGAAAGCCTTTAAAGTTTGGTCGATTGGTCGAGCTCCAATTTGACATCCACCTGGTTTAGCCATTTTGACATATCCAAATCGTCCTAAAAGAGCAGCCATAAAATAATAGGAAGCTCGAAGTTTTGAAGTTAATTCGATAGGAATAGGTTTATTTTCTAAATTAGTTGTATCAATTAACATACTACCACTTGCTCTTTTAACTGAAACATTTAAATAGACTAAAGTTTCTTCTAAAGAATCAATATCTGAGATATTTGGAATATTACACAAAGTTGTTTGACCTAATGCAAGAAGAGAAGCCGGGATTAAGGCTACTGAACTATTCTTAGCTCCACTTATACGGATACTTCCTGTTAATTTATTATTTCCGATTACATTTAAGACTTTCATATTATCACCACTATATTTTATTTCTTTTAATTATTTATGTTAATTTTGGCTGCCACCATATCTTTTATTGCTTTAAAGCCAGAACCAATAATTTTTCTTGGATCGATTACCTCTGAATTAGTTTTTAAATATTCTTTAACACTTTTACTCCAAGCTTCTTGAATATCAGAATTAATATTTATTTTGGTAATACCAGCTTCTTTGCATTTTTTTAAAATTTCTAAATCTAAACCACTTCCACCATGTAAAACTAAAGGTACTTTTAAAGAAGTTGCTAATTCTTTGATTAGTTTATAATCTATATTTAGTTTTCCTTTATATATACCATGAACTGTACCAACTGATGGGGCAACGGAATCAATTCCAGTTTCTTTAACAAAAGTTAAGGTATCTTTCAAATTAGCATTAGTCCCAATTGAAAGACCTTCTTGATTAATTTGTCCCATTGAACCAATTTCAGCTTCAACAGAAACATTAGCATTTTTAGCATAAGAAACAACTTCTTGAACTTTTTCAATATTATCTTTTAAAGGTAGATGTGATGTATCAATCATAACAGAATTAAAGCCTGCATCAATTGCTTGTTTACAACTTTCAACACTTGAACCATGGTCTAAATGTAAGCAAACATCAGTTTTAATATTTAAATCACTAATTAAACTAAAGCAAATTGAAGCAACAACATCATATCCACCCATATACTTAATCGCGCCTTCACTAGCTCCTAAAATAACTGGAACCTTTAAGCGGTCACATTCTTCTAAAATACATCTTGTCCATTCAAGATTATTGATATTAAATTGAAAAACTACTTGATTTTCTTTTTTAGCTTTTTGCAACATTTTTTTACTATTAACTAACATAATCTCACCCAAAAAAAGAATACTACAAATTAACTTAATTGTCAAAAAAAGCACTTAATGAAGTGCTAATTTTTATTAAAAGGTTGGGGTAGGTTCTTTTTCAAGATTATAAAGTTCTACACCTAATCTTTCTTGATTATAAATTTCCCCGTTGTATTCAAAATTATCATTTCCTAGTATAATGTAATAAGCATTCGTAAGAGATAAAACTATTTGTTTAGTAACATCTGGTAGAGAACTATATCTAACTAATTGTTCTGTTCCGTTTATATTTAAAGATAAAGGTTCATCATTTGTAATTAATCTAATTGCTTCTCTCGCAGCATAATTTCCACATTCGCGAACTCCATCAAAATTATTTTCTTCATAACCTTTATAAATTAATTCATTTCTTAAATCTGAAAAATATTTTACATAATTATAACTAATTTGATCTTCTTGAGAAATAAATTTTTCAAAATGAATGGCAGCTGCTGTTTTATTTTGTAAACTACTATAATATTCTGGTTGAGGTGTAAAAATATAACTTGCTAAGTCTGATACATTTATATCTGTCATTTGAAGAGCGGTTGAATAAGACTTTATATCTTGATTATCAGTAATATTAGCATATGAAGAATAATCTTCCCAAACATTTACTTGAAATTTAATATATTCTCCATTTTCTAAACGATAAACATCTGCTAAAGCTTGACTATCTTCTGGATTATAACGAACTGGATATGGAGTAATAGTTGGAGTTATAACTGGTTCCGCTGTTGGAACACTTGTTGGTACTGGTGTTGGCTCCATTGTTGGTTCTGCTGTTGGAATGCTCGTTGGTTCTAGTGTTGGCTCCATTGTTGGTTCCGCTGTTGGAACACTTGTTGGTTCTGCTATTGGAACATCCGTTGGTACTGGCGTTGGCATTATTGGTGGTTCAATATTTTCTAAAGTAGTATTATTATCAACGGGTACATTTTGTTTACTACGATTACGAAAGTAACAATTACCAGCAACACCTAATGTTACTAAAGTAGCACCTGCAGTAACTATAGCAACAATTTTTTTTAAATTTAAATTAGTAATTCTAATTTTATTATTAATTGCTGATGATTTAGTTTCTAATAGTTCATGCTCAAATAAGGATTCTCTGGTTAACCCTAATTCTTCATAAAAACTATATAATCTATCAACATTATTTTTATATATTTCTATAAAGTTTTCTGTATCTTCTTTAGATATTTTAGACCTTTCTCCAGATAAAAATTCTCTAACAAAACTACTTTTTTCTTTATTGTCATAATAAGTAATTTTTACTGGGATTTTTCCCATATCTTCATATATTTTGACTGAATCAGGATTATTTTTAGCTAAATCATCTAAAACTTCTAATACATTATCACTTTCGATTTTATCATAAACTTGGTCGCCAAATAACTCTTGCAATTTTTCAATTATTTTATCTTCAATTCCATTAATTACAGAATAATTTAATAAATCATTATTTTTATTAAGTTCTAAAATTAATAAACCGACAATTTGTCCTTTTTCAATTTCAGCAACAACTTTTCTCATTATATTCCCCTCTCTCATATGCCCGTATTATACTATAAAAATAAAGAAAAGTCAATCATTATCTAATATTCATTAGTTAATTGTTAATTTGCTGACTTTTCTAAAAATATTTATCAATTAATTCTTTAACAAAAAATTTATATTCAACATCTTTCGTATTTTCATTACCATCAAGCAAACAAAGGGGTGGAAACAAAACACACCACCAATTATCGCCAACTCCCTCACCAAGCGTAATAACTAAAGATTCATATTCTCCTTCATCATAAATTATTCCTTTATAACTTTTTTTAGGAAAATAATTTTTACCAAAATTAACTTTATAACTTTCATCAGTTTTTTTATCTATAACTAAATCAAGACGGTCTAAATTATTATTAATAATTTCTCTAGCCTCTTTTATAGATGAGGCTTGTTTTAGTAATTGATAAATTTCTTTTTCAACTTCATCTTTTACTAACATCTTTGTTTTTAGATCGACTTCTTTATTACTATTTGCAATAATTCTAATTCGAATTGCTTCTTTTGGAATTACTATATTATCACTTTTATTTTTAGTTAAAATTAAAATCAAAAGAGCTATAATTATTAAAATAATTGTTTTTTTCTTCAAAAAAATCACCTTTCATATTCATAATGGGTGATTTAAATAAATTTATTCATTAATTATTATATTTTTAAAAATAAAAACCATGCGGTCACGTCCGCTCATATCTTGTTTAGTTATAACCGAAACATCAGATAAATACTTTGAAATTAATTGTAAAATCGCATCTTTTTGAGAAGAACCAATTTCAAAAGCAATTAAAAATTTAGAATTTAAATAATTAGTTGCTACTTTTAATATTTCTTCGTAATAAAATAAACCATTATTTTTCGAAAATAAAGCTAAATGAGGTTCATTTTGCAAAACTATTTCATCAATTTCATCCGTTTTACTTACATAAGGTGGATTAGAAATAATAACCGAAAATTTATCATTTATGTTTTTAAATAAATCGGATTCAATAATTTCTACTTCGGTTTGATTACTTTTAGCATTTTTTAAAGCAACTTCAAGGGCCTCTTTCGAGATATCACTTAAGGTAACTTTGATATTAGGATTTAGTTTTTTTAAAGTAATACCAATACAACCACTTCCACAACCTAAATCTAATAGTTTTATACCACTTTGAAAATATTTTTGTAAATAGATATTAGTATTATAAACTAATTCTTCGGTTTCAAATCTTGGTATTAAAACTCTTTTATCAACATAAAAATCAAAACCATAAAAATTCATTTTACCTATTGCATATTGAAGAGGTTCTCCTTTATTAAGGGCTTTTAAACAGTCTTTATACTTATTTACTAAATCTGCTTCTATATAGTCATTCAAATGTAAATTTAATTCTAAAGGATTAATATTTAAAATACTTCCTAAAAGTAATTTTACTTGATCTTTATGTAAAGTTTGATTACCAAGACAAAGTAATTCTTCTAATTTCACTATTCACCTGCAAGTCTTTGTTTTTGGTCTTCAGAAATTAAAGCTTCAATTATTTCATCAAGTTCGCCTTCCATAACTCTATCTAATTGCTTAGTTGTAAAACCTATTCGATGGTCAGTTACTCGATTTTGAGGATAATTATAAGTTCTTATTTTTTCACTTCGATCGCCGGTTCCTATTTTGCTTTTTCGAATTGCTCCAGTCTCAGCTTCTTCTTTTGATAACATCGCATCATAAACTCGACTTTTTAAAATCTGCATAGCTCGTTCACGATTTTTAATTTGACTACGCTCATTTTGACAAGTAACAACAATTCCAGTAGGTATATGCGTCATTCGAACAGCACTATCAGTGGTATTTACATGTTGACCTCCCGCTCCACTTGACCGATAAATATCTACGCGAATATCGCTTTCTTTAATATCAACTTCAAAATCTTCGGCTTCAGGCATAACTAAAACGGTGGCTGTTGAAGTTTGAATTCTACCATTTGCTTCAGTTACAGGAACTCTTTGAACTCGATGAGAACCACTTTCATATTTTAATTTAGAATAAGCATTTTTACCTTTAACCATAAATTCAATTAAAGTATAACCACCACTAGCTCCATCAAGAGCATTTAAAACTTCAACTTGGAAACCATTTTTTAAAGCATATTTTTCATACATTCTAAATAAATCACCAGCAAAAATATTACCTTCATCTCCACCTGCGGCTCCTCGAATTTCCATTAAAACATTTTTAGAATCATTTTTATCTTTAGGAATTAATAAAAGTTCTAATTCACTTTCTTCCGTTTCTTTTAATGCTTCTAATCGAGCAACTTCTTCACTTGCTAAGGCTGCTAATTCTTTATCTTTTAACATTAAATTTGCATCTTCTAACTCACTTAAAACTTTTTTATATTCAAAATATTTTTTTACTATATCTTCAAGAGATGAAAGTTCAATTGATAATTCTTTTGATTTTTTTAAATCTTTTAAAACTTCGGAATCCATCAATAAATTATTTATTTCATTATAACGTTTTTCTATTAATTCAAGTCTTTCTATCACATTAATCACACATTCCTTTATCGTTTAATAATTTTACTCATTTAAATCTTCTTCATCAATAACCACTAAATCAGATAAATCATCATCATCTGTATCATCAAAGTCATCATTAACATCTACATCATCTGTATATTCATCATCATATTCATCTTCAACCATTTCATTGTCTTCTTTTACTTCCTCAACTTCTTCTTCATCTTCTTCCATATCAACAATAACTTTATCTGATGTATATCTACTTCTTAAATCCCAAACTCCATCTATTAAAATAAACCTTTTATCAGTTGTTAAAGAAGTATAATAATCGCCAATTTTATTTTCAATTGTACTAGAAGGCAATTCTAAAATATTAACTATTTTAGTAAATAAATCTAAAGTATTAACACCTTTTTTTTCATTATTTAAAATCATAAATGTAATATCCTTATAGGATAAATCCTGTACTTCTTCTTTTTTTATTTCCTTCATTTTTAATCCTCCATAAAATTAATTTATATGATTTTTATCATTACTTCAAAGTTATCTTTTTCAATTTGATATTTAACATAAAAGTCTTTAGTATTATTTAAAAGTTTTAAAACTCTTATTTTAAAGTTAAAATAATTTTTACTACTTTTATCATATACAAAGCATTTTTTCTTTTTAAAATCTAAATTTATTTCAAGAGTTTCTGTTATTCTTTGTAATGTTATATTACTTTTGTTTAAAATCATTTTATTATTGCTATCTAAAAACTTTATTTGGTCATTAATCAAAATACCTTTTATATTGTATGAAATTTCTTCATTTATTAAACAATATTTAACTAATAAATTAACTTTTCCCATTTTTCACCAACATGTTTTATAACACATATCGACATGCATTATACCATAAATGATTAAATTTGAATATATTTTTTATTATTTTAATTATTTTTTTATTTTTTTGAATTGAACATCTTTTTTTGAAAATAATAAAAGTAGGTGATTTGATGAAGTTTTTTAGAAAAATTACAAAATTATTTTTAATTTTGATGTTTAGTTCTATTTTTTTAATTGCAGGTATTTATTTATATGCTAGAATGATTCCGAAACTTGATATTAATAAGTTAGGAAGTTATTCTTTATATGATATTAACAATGAAATTTATTTTCAAGGTAATGGTACAAGTGAATGGGCTAATTTAAAAGATATTAGTAATTATGTAACCAAAGCAACTATTACAATTGAAGATAAAAATTTTTATAGTCATCATGGATTTGATATTTTAAGAATTATTAAAGCTATGTATACTAATTTAGTAAATGGAAGTTTTAAGCAGGGAGCTTCAACTATAACTCAGCAATTTGCCAAAAATTTATATTTAGATTTTGATAAGACTTGGGAGCGAAAATTAAACGAGGTTTGGTATACTATTCAAATTGAATCTCATTATAAAAAAGATGATATTTTAGAAGGTTATTTAAATTGTATTAACTATGGACATGGAATGTATGGAATTGAAAATGCTAGTCATTTTTATTTCAATAAAAAGGCTAAAGATTTAACTTTAGCAGAAGCTGCGATGTTAGTTGGAATTCCTAAATCACCTTCTAACTATTCACCTCTTGTTAATTTAGAAGTTGCTAAAAAAAGACAAATATATATTTTAAATCAAATGAAAAAAGAGGGTGTTATTACAGACACTGAATATAATGAAGCCCTTAATGAAGAATTAACCTTTTATGGTCAAAAGGATAAATTAAATTTAAATACGATTATGTATTATCAAGATGCTGTTATTTCCGAAGTTAAAAGTTTAGGTAATATTATTGAAACTTATATGCAACAAGGTGGTATTAAAATTTATACGAACCTTGATATTAAGGCTCAAACTAGTCTTGAAGAAAGTATTAATAATAATATTACTAACAACTCAGAAATAGAAGCGAGTGGGGTAATGATAAATCCTGAAAATGGAGCGGTTATTGCTTTAGTTGGAGGACGAGATTATAATAAATCTGAATTTAATCGAGCTATTAATTCTAAACGGCAAGTTGGTTCGATTATGAAACCTTTTTTATATTATAATGCCCTTGAAAATGGGTTTACAGCATCAACTTCTTTCCTATCTCAAGAAACAACCTTTACTCTTAATGCTGATAATACTTATTCTCCTAAAAATTATAACAATTTATATGCTAATAAACCAATAAGTATGGCATCAGCGATCGCTTTTTCCGATAATATTTATGCTGTTAAAACACATTTATTCTTAGGAGTTGAAAACTTAATTGACACGGCTAAACGAGTTGGAATAAAAACACCATTAGAACCAATTGCCTCACTTCCGCTTGGAACAGTTGAATTAAATCATTTAGAGATTGTTAATGCTTATGCAACTTTAGCAAGTGGTGGCGTTAAACATGAACCATTTTTTATTCAAAAAATAACTGATAATAAAGATAATGTTATCTATGAACATAAAGATAGTGGGGAAGTAGTCTTAAACAAAAGTTTAACTTTTATTTTAAGTGAATTATTAAAGGGAACTTATGATTATAGTATTGTTGATTATACATATCCCACTAATATTTCCATTGCTTCTTTATTAACCCATGATTATGCAATGAAATCTGGTTCAACTAATACTGATAACTGGTTAATTGGTTATAATAAAAATGTTGTTGCTTCAATTTGGATAGGTTACGATGACAATAAATCTATGAGTGCCAATGATTTTAAATATTCAAAACGAATATGGGCTAATGCTGTTGAAGGATATTTAAAAGATAAAGAATGTGAATGGTATGAAATTCCTAGTAATGTAGTTGGAGTAATAGTTGACCCTATAACCGGTAATCTGGCAACTGATGAATCGAAAAATAAAAAAATTCTTTATTATATTAAAGGAACCGAACCAAGTTATACTCAAGAAGTTTTTGATAACTACGATAAAGTTCAAGAAGAATTAGAAATACCTAATAATGAAACGACAAGTGAAGAAAAAAAGGAAGATGAAAATTAAAAAAAATAATGGTAAAGTTAAATAATTTCTACTTCATCATTATTTTTTAATAAAAAGGCATTAGCATCATCAGTATCTAAATGGACTTCAAAATAGGCTGATTTGGAGTCTTTTAAATATACGTTTTCAATAATCCCACCTTTTTCCCCTTTAATTTTAAGACTTACAACGGAAACTTCTTCTAATTTTTTTTGTTTACGAATCTTTTCATCGATATGAATATGCCGATTAGCAATTATTCCACATTTTCTTTTGATTTGACCTTTTGGTCCAATTATAGTTAAAAAAGCCGCTCCTTCTAAGTTTCCCGAATCTCGAACTGGAGGATTAATTCCTAATTTATAAGAATCCGATCTAGTAATTTCTACTTGAGTATAATCACGATTGGGACCTAAAACTCTAATTCCTTTTAATTTACCTTTTCGACCTTTAACATCAACAACTAATTTACTAGCAAATTGACCAGGTTGTTTTAATTTATTTCTAATTAACATTTCTCTATTTCCAAATAATATTTTATAATCTTCATGACTTAAATGAACATGATGATTGCTAACACCTACACTAACTTTCATTTTTGCTCCTTTATATATATCTTTATATATCCTTTATATATATTTTATTATAACAGATAGTATGTATTTTTAAAAGATATTTTCATATAGTTTATTGGGAGGTAAATATGAATAATTATAGTTATAATCCATATCAAAATCAATCTTATCAATCAGGAATGAATTCCAATAGTTACCCAAATTACATACCAAGTCAAAGTTCATCAGCACCAGGAGTAGGGGGAAGTGCCCAAAATAATGATTATGCTGAAGAACTTCTAAATAAAAATCTTGGCAAAGTTTTAAAAGTTTATATGTCTTTTTCTGATTCTATTGAATGGAGAGATAGGATATTTGAAGGAACTTTAGAAGCCTGGGGTAGAGATTTTTTTCTTTTAAATGATAAAAAAAATAATAAATGGTATATGGTTTGGACAATTTATATTGATTTTATTGAATTTAGTGAAGAAGTTACGCTTTAATATTGTCTTTAAAAATTAATTTTAGTATAATAGATATGGTGATAAATATGAATAACATGATTATTCTTCTAATCTCTATACTAATTTTAATTATTTTATTTTTAGTCATTGTTCTAATAATCGGTAAACGAAAAATAGAAGAACTAATTATCCCGCTTGATATTTCAAAACAAGAAATTAATACTTATTTAAAAGAAAAATATAAAGTTTATCGAGAAATAGTTGAGTTTTTAAAAAGTAATTTAAGTATTAGAGAAGAAGCTTTTAAAAATTTTTTAGATTTTAATGCTAAAGAATGTTTACAAAATGATTTAATAAATATTTTAGATAATACAACTGATGAAATAAATGAATATGTTGATAATTATGATGATTTATTAAAAAATGACGATTTCTTAAAATTAAAAAAGAAATTATATAATATTCAAGTTAATTTAGAAGCCGTTATTGATTATTATAATGGAAAAATAAATATTTATAATAATTTAAAAGAAAAATATCCAACTAGTTTGGCAACTAAATTTTTTGTCTTTGAAGATTATTCAAAAGTTCAAAATGAAAAAAAAGAAATATCTAGATTAATTAGTTTAAACTAGATATTTTTTCTAATTTTTTTGATAAATTGCCAAGCTACTTCAGGATTATCGGTATATGGTAATAATTCTTCACTTACAATTGATTTTTGAATTTTTAAGATAGCTTTTTTTATAATTTGTTCTACTCGTTGTCTTGATATTTGATATATTTTAGCAATTTCGGCAAAATTTTTAGGTTCTTTACCATTTAATCCAAAATTTAAAATTAAACAATTTATTGCTCGGTCGTTTAATTTAGCTTTTTTAAATAATTCATAAAAATTAAAATCTGTTGTTAATTTTTTATCAGTAATTTTATCTTCAAAAGGGGGAAGGGAAGAGGGGATTATCTCTTGTAGTTCTTCATCTTCATTTATATAGGAATTAAGACTAACAGAATCTTCAATATTATTTATAACCGTTTCTAATTGTTCTTTTGTTAATCCTAATTTTTCTTGTAATTCTTTAAAAGTTGGAGTTCGTCCTAGTTTTATAGCTAATTCTTTTTTTACTAAATAGTAAACTCTTATTCTTCTTGAAAGATAAGCGGGAATTCGAATATTTCGACCTTTATATTGAATTGCTTTAATTATTGAACTTTCAATTATTGGAGTTGCATAACTTGAAAATCTCCAACCTTTAGTAATATCAAAAGTTGACACTGCAATCATTAACCCAAGATTACCTTCTTGAATTAAATCTAATAAAGATAGACCTTTATTTTGATATCTTTTAGCAATTCTTACAACTAATCTTAAGTTACAATTTATAAGTTTAGAACGGGCTTCTACTTCATTTTCATGATTTAATATTTGATAACCTAATTTTTGTTCTTCTTCGCTTGTTAATAAAGGATATTTAATAATTTCATTTAAATAAAGTTTAAGAGAATTATTAAGTAAGTCTAAAGATACCGATTCTAATTCATTAATATCATAAACCATATACTCACCTTCAATATATATATTAACACCAAAATTAGATGTTATAATACCACTTCTTATTAAATTTTTCAAGAATTTTTTTAATAGGAATTTTTAATATAAATACCCACTTTTTAAACTATACACTTAATTTAAAAAGCAAGGTCAAGTTAAACTCACCATTGCTTTTCATATTTCATCAATAATAACTTTTAATTACCATATACACAGACACTTTTAGTATAAGTATCTGTTATTCCTTTAAGTTTATTGGCAGCATTTGTTTCATTTGTAGTTACATTGTGTAAATCATACTTATTAGTATCAAAACTTCCTATATCTATATTATTATCTTTTGTTATCCAATATCCAAGTAATTCTCTATTATTGTAATTAAAGGCTTTATCTCTTGTATCTTTATTTTCTATTTTCCAATTATATTTTATTTTATCTTCAATTAAACTATATCTCGGTATCCAATCCCAAGTTGCAATAATATCTTCCTTTTGAATTTCACTACCAATTTTTGCTTTTTTATAAAATTCTTCAGCTGGTAATTCTTCAAAATTTGTTACACCTAATAACATGTTGTCAGTTGGATAATCGGTTATTTCTCCTTGAAAATATTTTTCTACTTCTTCCTTACTGATTGCATCAGTATAGACAAAAGCATCACTGACTGTTGCATTGACTGGAGTAACACTAAAAAAACCTGTTAAAGTTGCATTACCACTTAATATAAATGGTGTTGGAGGAGATGGATTCTTAATTGAACCGGTTAAAGCTATTGGTTCCGCTACTTCTTCACCATTTATATATAAGTGTTCATAACTTCCATCATATACTCCTACAATTGTATACCATTTTTCCAATTCATAAGTTGTATTAGGAATAATTTCTTTATATCCATTTCCTACGTACACTTTAAAAAATATAGTATTATAATTAGTAACTGCTATTGCTGCACCACCACTTTGCATATTATTGAATAAATCCTGATACAGTCCATCTTTATGAAATTTTGTTCTTATTATCATAGTAATAGTATTGTTAAAAGCAGCATCAGCATAACCTAAATTTAAAAAATCATCCTCGCCATCGAAATATATATCACCATTTTCATTTATATCATAATAATCCGAATATTTATAAGTTGCCTTTTCGAATTTATTTTTATTTATAAATATATTATCGGTTGGATAATTAGTTATCTCACCTTGAAAATACGTTGCAATTTCATTTGCTGTTAAACAGTCTTTATAAACCATAGCATTTGAAACTGTAACATTAGCTATTTCTTGGTCAGGAGGACCTCCCGATGAAGAATCACCACCTAAAACAAATGGAGCTACATGTTGTCCTACTTCGCCAGTTTTTGGAACTCCTACACTAGCAAGAACTCCATCAATATATAAATTTATTTCACTTCCATTATAAGTTCCTACAACTGTATGCCAAGTATCCAAATTATAAGCATCTTGAGAAGTTATAGAAGTACTATTTAGCATAAATCTAAATCTATTACCTGCTACTAAATATATTTTAAAGCCTCCATTCTCGTTATTACCAAAGATAGTTTGATTAGTAGTAATGTTTTTATGAAATTTAACTCTAACTATTATGCTAATTTGACTTTCAAAATTTTCATTATTTCCACCTAATGATAAAAAGTCATCTATTCCATCAAAATAAGCTGTTCCATCAGAATTTAAAGTATAAAAATCATGATCTTTATCATCAGTTATCTTTTTACCATTTAATTCTCTTATTCCTACTTCATTATTTTTAACTGTAACCGCACTTGCAAAATTATTTTTTTGATAATCATACCACTGAAAATTTTTATTTAAATTATCAATATCCATTTTTACAATTTTATTTTCTTTATTACTAATCGGTATAAAATTTGGAAGCATACTTGGAAAATTCAAACCACTTTTATCAAGATTTAATTTTTCGGGTGTTTTAATCTTGATAACATTATCTAATTCAGCTGTTGTTTGAAATAAAGCATATGATATACTAATTCCTATTGTTAAAATGCTTACCAGAATCAAAATTGTTAATATTAATTTATTCAAATTTATTTCTTTCTTTAAATTCATATTAATACCTCATTTCGTACTAATAATAATTAATTTTATTGTTTTATAGGAAATATGCATACAGAAAACTAATGCCAAATATACTATCAAACAATGTTACTTTTATTTAAAAATCTTTACACGAACTTTATTAGTTTTAGAAGTATAGTTAAGTCTTAAATCATCACCAGAAACTTTTACTTCAACTTCATATTCTCCAGGAGTCGTATAATCAGATAAATCAACAGTTGCTGTAATGGTTGAGGAATCTAATTCATCAAGTAATTCTTTGCTTCCTCGAACGACAACCGAAACAACACTATCAGCTTCACTTGAAGCACTTGCTTTAAGTCCTTCCGCTAAATTAATGGTTCGAACCGAAATTCCATTTATCTCTTTTTGAGATTCTTCACCAACATTTACTTTAACAGTTATAGTTTTTTCGCTCATTGCACGAACGCCACTTGGTTTTTCTAAATTAACTGTAAAGTCTTTATTAGCTGATAAGTTACTAACATCAATCGTTACAGGAACATATTCTACTTTTTTCAAACTTTCTTCATCGCCATAAATAGTAATGCTTGAAACATTAGTCGTTGTCGCTTCAATAGCATAACCTAAAGCAATATTTCCAACGGGAACTACTCGAATTGGTACTACTTTACTAGTTGATGTTATATTTAAAGTTGCATCTACTGTTTCCGGTAATATTTCAACATCGACGATTTCTCCAACATTATTGTAAGCTACTAATTTATTATTATTTATTGTTGCTTCCCCAACTGTTGGGTCAACTAAATTATCAACATCGATTAAAGCTTTAACATAAGCAACTTCTTCGAGTTTTTTAGCTGAGCCTTTAATAGTAACTTCAGTTTTATTTAAAGAAATATTACTAATATCTAATTTACTATCTAAATTACTACGATGTAAAACTTCGGAAGTTACTTCTCTTGTAGCACTTACTTTATCATAAACAATTACTGTAACAGTTGAAGGGTCTAATTTATACTTTACTGAGGAAACATTTTGTCTCGCTTTTAAATTTACCCGATGGGTTCCAACAGATAACTCACGTAAATCAACTGATATTTCAAAATCAGGATATTGTTTAGCTAAATATATATCACTTCTTCGTCCAATTAAAATAACATCAACACTTTCTGGTAAGCCTTCAACAACATAGGCTTCTTCATTATAAATGGGTTTTACTGGTTGACTATATAAAATTTCAGCCGAATCATCAATCAAAGCACTAGAATTTCTATCAACTAAATAAAAGACTAAAAAAGCTAAAAGTAATGATATAACTATTAATGACTGTTTATTAGCAAATAATCTTTCAATTCCTCTAGAATTTTTACTAAAGAAATTAGAAATTCTAATAAAAATCTTCATAATTGGAGTAATTAATATTTTATCAATTAATTTAAAAACTTTACCAAGACAAAGGCAGATTTTTTTAATTATTTTCTTCATAAATATCCTCCTCATTATCTAGATCTGCTTCAACTTCTTCAACTGCCTTTGGTCTTAACTCATCAATTAACATCATTCTAGCATCATCAAGTGATAAATTATAGAATAATTCTCCTTTAACTGCAATTGAAATTCGACCTGTTTCTTCAGAGACAACAATACTTAAAGCATCTGTTTCTTCAGCAATTCCTAAAGCTGCGCGATGACGTGTTCCTAATCGTTTATTTAATTTTATGTTATTGCTAGTTGGAAAAACAGCTCCCGCACAACTAATTCTATTTCCTTGAATAATAACCGCTCCATCATGAAGAGGATTATTAGGAAAGAAAATAGAAATCAAAAGTTCATTTGTTAAATCAGCATACAATGCTTTAGCTTTATCAATATAATCAGATAAACTAATATCTCTTTCAATAACAATTAAAGCTCCAATTCTTGATTTACGACAATAATCAACCGCTTGAATAATTTCATAAACTAATTTTTCTCTCTCATCAACGGTTAAAACTTTATGACGTCCAAGTAATTGACTTCTTCCAAGTTGTTCTAAAGCTCCTCGAATTTCTGGTTGAAAAATAATAATTAAAGCCAGTGGTCCCCATTCAATTACATATTCTAAAATCCAACCTACAGTTGTAAAACCAATAAAATCACTTATTAATTTTATAATAATTATTACCAAAACACCTTTTATTAAAAGGGACATTTTTACATTATTCTTAAAATTCTTTAAGATATAGTAAAACATTACCCAAACAATTGCAATATCAATTATATTTTTTATAATACCTAAAATACTATCTAAAGTCATATTATATATCTCCTTATATTATTCAATTATAACAAAAAAAAAGGTATTAGTAAATACCATGAATTTCTTAATGTAGACATGAATTTCTAAAAAATAAAAAAAGAAGATAATTTTTTCTATCTTCTTAAGTTATGAATTTATTAATTTATTATTTAACTTCTACTTCAGCGCCAGCTTCTTCTAATTTAGCTTTAATATCATTAGCTTCATCAACGGAAATATTTTCTTTAACAGCTCCTCCGTTATCAGCAATATCTTTAGATTCTTTTAAACCTAAACCAGTAATTTCTTTAATAACTTTAATTACATTAACTTTTGCTGCTCCAGCATTTACTAATGTAACAGTAACCATTTTTGGTCCTTCATCTGCGCTACCTGCAGCTGCTGCAACTGGTGCTTGAACTGCAACACTACTTGGATCTACTCCAAATTCTTCTTTCATTGCATCTACTAAATCTTTAATTTCTAAAAGACTCATTTCTTTTAATGCACTAATAAATTCATCTCTTGTTAATTTTGCCATTTTATTTTCCTCCCTTATTAATTATTTTCTTCTAATTTTTTAGCATATAAATCTAAACAGATTGCTAAATCTTTTGGTATTGCCATCATACCACCAGCAAGCATTGTTAGTAAACCATCTCTTGATGGAATATTAGCTAATTTTTCTAATGTTTCAGTATTAGTAATTTCATTATCAACTAACCCAACTTTTAAAGTTACAACTTTATGAGTTTTCATAAAATCAGATAAAACTTTAATTGGAGCTATTTGGTCATTACTAAAGGCAACTGCTGTTGGTCCATTTAAATGTTCATCAATTGAAACATTTAAATCATGCATGGCTCTTAAAATCAAAGTATTTTTATAAACTTTATATCTACTATCTACTTTTCTTAACTCTGACTTTAATTCTTTAATCTCTTCATCAGTAAGACCACGATAATCAAACAAAACAACACTATTGGCATTTTGAACATTTTCTTTAATTTCATCAATTATTTGTTGTTTTTGTTCTAATATCTTAGGATTTGCCATTTCTTCACTCTCCTTTGTATTTTAAATTTATTAAATGTTATGCATTAAAAAAGTCCTTTTAACAAGGACTTATCTACTAAAAAGTATTTGTAGTCCTCGGTAGGATTTACAAAATTACCTACTGTCTTTGGCACACATCAATAAACTTATCTTATTATAACATTATTTTTTTATTTGTCAAATGAATTAATATTTATTTTAATTCCAGGACCCATTGTAGATGATATGCTAATGTTTTTAACATAATCACCTTTAACAGTTGATGGTTTTAATTTTAAAATAGTACTTACAAAGGCTTCTAAATTTTCAAGTAACTTTGAAGAATCAAAACTTGTTTTACCAATAATACCATGAATATTTCCAAAACTATCAGTTCTATATTCAACACGTCCTGATTTTACATCGTTAACAGCCTTGGCAACATCAGTTGTAACTGTTCCAGTCTTTGGATTTGGCATTAAACCTTTTGGTCCTAAAACACGACCAAGTTTTCCAAGAAGTGGCATTGCATCTGGAGTGGCGATTAATGTATCAAAATCAAACCAATTTTCTTTTTCGATTTTTTCAACCATGTCAACATCACCAACATAATCAGCTCCAGCTTCTTTAGCAGCTTTTTGAGCATCTCCTCTTGCAATTACTAAAACGCGTTTAGTTTTACCAGTTCCATTAGGAAGTACAATTGCACCTCTTAATTGTTGGTCAGCTTTTTTAGTATCAAGGTTTAAATACATAGCAACTTCAACTGTTGCATCAAACTTAGCATTTGCTGTTTCTTTAACCAATTTAACTGCTTCATCTTTGGAATATAATTTACTTTTATCTATTTTACTTAAAGCTTCATTATATTTTTTTCCTCTTTTTTTCATTTTTACCTCCTTGTGGTTTTAGCGGACTTTATCCTTCCACATAGGTTACCCTATATGCTTAATTTTATTATTATTCTTTTACTTCAATTCCCATATTAAGTGCTGTACCTTTAACAATTTTAATTGCTGCATCAAGGTCATTTGCATTTAAATCTGGTAATTTTATAGTAGCAATTTCTTTAATTTGGTCGGAAGTCAAAGAACCAACAATTTCATTTCTTCCTTTAACAGAACCTTTTTGTACTTTAGCATATTTTTTAATTAAAAATGCCGTAGGTGGAGTCTTAATTACAAAATCAAAACTTCTATCATCATAAATTGTTATTAAAACAGGAACTACATCTCCCATTTTATCTCTAGTTGCTTCATTATATTTAGTACAAAATTCTTGTAGATTAATTCCGGCAGGTCCCAAAACCGTTCCAACTGGTGGAGCTGGCGTTGCTTTTCCTGCTTGAATTGCCAATTTAATTTTTTTAACTACTTCTTTTGCCACGAAAAACACATCCTTTCATTTTTGTTTTTTTTCGTGAGTGGTTCAAATGGCTAACTTGCCCGCCTTATTTTTTAGTTAAGACATTTGCCTCCCACTAAATCTATATCAATAAAATATAGCAGTATGATAATATCACGAAATCGTATCAAAATCAAGATACTTTTTCATTTTAATATATGTTTTTTTGAACTTTTTATTAAGCTTTTTTGATTTGACTTAATTCACATTCAATGGTAGTTTCTTGTCCAAATAAATCAACAATCGCATTAACAAGTTTTTGTTCTTCATCAATTGATTCGATTTTTCCAAACATTCCAGAAAATGGACCATCGACAATTTTTATTTGGTCGCCAACTTTTAAATCATTTTTAATATCAATTCTATTCATTCCCATGCTATTTAATATATTATCAACTTCATATGGTTGAAGAGGGGTAGGCTTAGCACCTTTTCCACTTGAACCAATAACTCCCGGTGTATTACGAACGACATACCAAGCTTCATCACTCATGACCATTTCAACTAAAATATAACCTGGAAATAATTTTTTGATTTTTTCTTTAGAAACACCATTTTTTTCTTCAACTACTTTTTCTTCAGGAACAATAACCCGAAAAATGTAATCTTTCATATCCATCGAATTAGCACGCATTTCTAATTTTTCTTTAACTTTATTTTCATGCCCTGAATAAGTATTTACAACATACCATTGTTTTTCTTCCATATTTAACTCCTATATTAAACTTTTAAGAAAGGCCATAACTAGTTCAATTACATAAAAGTAAATTGCAAAAAAGATAACAAAAGCAATTGTTGCTGCACTATACTTGACCATTTCTTTTCGAGTTGGAAAATGAACCTTTCGCATTTCATCAATTATTTGTTCAATTAAGCCTTTTTTTGCTTTAGAAACTTCTTTTTTAGTATTTTTAGTTTCTTTTTTCGTCTTTTTTAGTTTTTTCTTTTCCTCTTTTTCCATTATTAATTCTCCTTTTTAAGGTTAAATAAAAAACACTTCCGTGCTTATGCATATAAATTAACATAAATTTAGCATAAAATCAAGTGTTTTTTTTATTTTAAGAAAAAAGCATATATAAATAAAGATACTATATAAATAAGAGTTAAAAGACTTGGAATAAATAATATATTAACAAAAGCTTTATTATTATCATTAGCAATAAACTGCATACCATTACCAGTTAATGCTCGTCCAGCTTCACTTGACAACGTTTTTCTTATCGTATTACTATTACCTTGAGTTGATTTAGCGTTTTCTATTTTTTCTAAATAATTATTTAAATAATCAACAACTCCATTTAAATATAATTCTTGATAATATTCAAAAATTTCTTCTGGGATTTGCTTATATTTATCAAAAGAATTTAAATTATCCCGAATAAATTCATAATGGCTCTGATTCATATTACCATCAACTTTCATATGATTATATGCCATTAATCCAATTTTTGATGCTTGATAAATATTAATTCGCTTTCCTCTTGGGTCAAAATCCATATTAGCAAGCAAACCTTGAAATGATTTAGGACTTAATTTTCCATTTATTAACATAATTTTTTGAGGGTCAAAATCGGATATATAATATCCATTATCATGAATATATTTTACCATATAGTCTAAGGCTCTCAAGACATCACCTAAACGTTCAGGTTCATCTTTATATTCTTCTAATAAATCCGAAAACACAACTCTCACCTCGAATCATACCTATTATGTATAGTATAACACAAAATATGAAAAAAAAGTTAAAGTTTAAAAAAATTATGTGAAATTATGTGAAAAGTTAAAATTAAAAAAAATTATAAGAAAATCTTATAACTTTTATTTTACAACGATATTTACTATTTTATTTTTTATAACAATAATTTTGATAATTTCTTTTCCTTCGATATGTTTTTTAACATTTTCATTATCTAAAGCTAATTTTTGAAGTTTAGCCTCACTTAAATCAGTTGGAACTTCAATTGTTCCTCTTAATTTACCATTAACTTGAATTGCAACCGTTGCAACTTCAAAAACTAATTTAGTATCATCATATTTAGGCCATTTAGATTCACAAAGATGAGCACCTAATTTATATTGTTCGTTTAATTCTTCGGTAATATGAGGAGCCATTGGATTTAAAAGAAGTAATAAGGTTCGATAATCTTTTTTAGTAATTGTTTCTAATTTTTCCATTTCATTCAATAAAATCATTAAACTAGAAACTGCTGTATTATATTTTAAATTATCTAAATCTTCTGATACTTTTTTAATAGTTTTATTCATTAAAATTTCAAGGGTAGGGGAGTATGTAGTTTTACTATTTAATTTCAAGCCAATTCTTTCCACTCTATCCAAAAATTTTCGGCAACCATTTAAACTATTGGTATTCCAATTAACTTCTTTTTCATAATCGCCAATGAACATTTCATAAACTCTTAAAGCATCTGCTCCATATTCATTAACACAATCATTAGGATTAATTACATTTCCTTTTGATTTACTCATTTTTTCACCATTTGCTCCAAGTATCATTCCATGACTAGTACGAACTTTAAATGGCTCCCGATTAGGAACTAAACCTTGGTCATATAGGAAATTATTCCAAAATCTTGCATATAAAAGATGTCTTGTTGCATGTTCCATACCACCGTTATACCAATCAACTTTACCAAAGTATTTTAAAGCCTCTGGTGATACAAATTCTTTATCATTATTTGGGTCCATATATCTTAACCAATACCAAGAAGAACCAGCCCAATTAGGCATTGTATCGGTTTCACGTTTAGCATCACTTCCACATTTTGGACATTTGCAATTAACAAATTCTGGAATGGCAGCTAGAGGACTTTCACCATTTTCAGTTGGTTCATAAGAAGCTACATTAGGAAGTTTGACTGGTAAATCACTATATGGAACAGGAACAAAGCCACAATTTGGACAGTTAATCATTGGAATAGGTTCTCCCCAAAATCTTTGTCTAGAAAAAACCCAATCCTGTAAACGATATTTAACGGAAGGATGACCAATTCCTTCTTGTTCTAAATATTCAAGCATTTTTTTAATTGCTTCTTCTTTTGTTGTAATTCCATTTAAAAATCCAGAATTAATCATTTCTCCATCGCCTGTATAGGCTTCTTTAGAAATATCTCCACCTTTAATAACTTCAATAATATCAAGAGCATATTTTTTGGCAAATTCGTAATCTCTTTCATCATGAGCTGGAACAGCCATAATAGCACCGGTTCCATAATTCATCATAACATAATCGGATATGTAAACTGGAATTTTCATTTTAGTAACTGGATTAATTGCATAAAAGCCTAAAATTTTAACACCTGTTTTTTCTTTATTTAATTCTATTCTTTCCATTTCGCTTTTGTGACTAGCAAACTCTTGATATTCGCGAACTTCATCCATATTTAAAATTCTTGATTCAAGTTGCTTTAAAATAGGATGTTCAGGAGCAATTACCATAAAAGTAACTCCAAAAATAGTATCAGGTCTTGTTGTATAAACCTTTAATTTATAATCACTATCATCAATTAAAAAATCTATCTCGGCACCAGTTGATTTACCAATCCAATTAATTTGAGCAAGTTTAGTTTTTTCTTGAAACTCAGTTTCGGCTAAGCCATCTAACAATTTTTCGGCATATTGTTTCATACCTAGCATCCATTGTTCTTTTTCTTTATGGACAATTGGACCACCGCATCTTTCACATAAGCCGCCTTCTACTTCTTCATTAGCAAGTCCAATTTTACAATTTGGACACCAATTAATCGTCTTTTTAGCTTTATATGCAAGACCAGCTTCATAAAATTTTAAAAATTGCCACTGCGTCCATTTATAATATTTAGGGTCTGTAGTTGCCAATTCTCTTGACCAATCAAAAGACAAACCTAAACTTTCTAACTGGCTTTTGAAAGTTTTTATATTTTCTTTAACTGCAATACTTGGGTGAACATGATTTTTAATAGCATATTCCTCGGCTGGAAGGCCAAAAGCATCCCATCCCATTGGAAATAAGACATTATATCCTTCCATTCTCTTTTTTCTGGCAACAGCATCAAGTGATGCATAACTTCTAACATGTCCAACATGAAGTCCAGCTCCACTTGGATATGGAAATTCTACTAAAATATAATATTTTTCTTTTTTACTATCATTTTTAGCTTCGAATGTATGATTATCTTTCCAATATTTTTGCCATTTGGCTTCAATTTTTTTTGTTTCCATTTATAGTCATTCCTTTCTTTATACAATAAACTCCCAGAAAATTATAAGTGATTAAGATTAAGGGAATAAAAATGATTGCTCCAATTATAATTGCTAAATAAATATTTTTGATATATTTCATAACAAACACTGCTGTAAAAGCAATATCAAAGGCACTTATTAAAGCAATTAAATTCATTATTTTTTGATATTTAACTTTTTGCATATCTAAACGATATTTTTTAATTAAAAATAATAGTTCAACTGGCACTTTATCAGGATTGAATTTTTTAACTCTTACAACTTGATAAAAGAAGTATAATAGATAAACAGTTAAAAAGGTTCCTAAAAACCACCATAAATCATTTAAATTCATAATCACCACCAATAAAAAAGATGGTAACCCAAGGAGTGCAAATGCACGGTACCATCCTAATTTTCTCTTAATTATCTTAACGCGATTAACGATTATTTTTCTTAAAGATAAGTTCATATAATATCTTTATTAGTTTTCACCCATCACTAACTCTCTTGAAAAGATAAATATATTACTACTTCTTCAAATAATATAACCATATTTAATCATATAAATTAATATTTTTCAAGCATTTTCTAATTTTTTTGTTTTTATTTCCTAACTTATTTTTCTATGGTTAGTGTATAAGGAGTGTCTATACTACCATCTCCACTTACTATTTTAACATTTGTTTTTAAATATAATGAAGGTAAAGCCATAAGTTCAGAATGAATATCAATATCATAAAAATCACTAATATAAACACTATAGTTTCTAAAAACAAAAAGCCAATTAGCGGAAACAGCAGATGGTGTTATTAACCATACAACATTTTTTGTGTTTTGAATTATCCAAGATGTTTGATAATCATTAGAAGTTGAAGGCTTATTCCAACTATTATATTTGGCTGAATATAAAACATCACTGGCATACATAAGTCCAATTTTACCTTTCCAAGTTGCATCATGACCATCCCAAATATTACAATTATTTTCATAAGATTTAATTGTTATATTACTTGGACATTTCACATTTTTTCGTTCATTTTCGAAAGTTTGAAGTGCTGAATCTTCCATATTTTCCTCATTATATTGTCTAGCTCTTCCCCATCCTGTTGCATTTCCTAAATAATAAGTTGTTTCTCGAATCATATTTTTAGCATCATTATTCAAATAACTTAAATAACCTTTATTTGCTTTTGGATCATCTTCTTCACGATTTAAATAATATTGTAACCCTGCTGTTGACCAATTAGCACTATTTTTGGTAGAGTCGTTTCGCATATTAAACCATACACCATTTTCTTGATAAAGCTTATCACCTTCAGAATTAACAATATAAGTAATATTATTTATTACAAAATTTTTAGGAATTTTAGCTTTTTCAAGTGGATTATTTCTTACAATCTTAACAAATTCTTCATTGCCTTCTTTAAAGACACCAATTATTCTCCAAGTTTCATTATTGAATTTAACATAGTTATTAACACTTGGTCCTGAATATCTATATTCTCTTATTTGACTTGCTTCCGTTTCATTATATAAATTTCCAGTTGTATTAATAGCAACAA